>NZ_LPVS01000054.1:0-54941 GCF_014843905.1 Mesorhizobium silamurunense
CGCACGCTTCCGACGGCGGCGGCTCGATCCGCGTGCCTTCGGCCTGCAGCGGCCTCGTCGGCCTCAAGACCTCGCGCGGCCGCGTGCCCCTGACGCCGCTCACCAGTGAGAGCTGGTACGGCATGGTCGTGGACCACGCCGTCAGCCGCTCGGTGCGCGACACGGCACTCCTGCTCGACCTGACGCACGGCGCCGATCCATTGTCGCCTTATGCGGCGCGGGAACCGAAAGGCTCCTTTGCCGCCGCCGCGGCGCGCGATCCGGGCAAACTCAGCCTCGCCGTCTACCGCAAGTCGCCGCTCGGCCTGCCGATCTCGGCCGAGACGATTGCCGCGCTGGACACGGCGGTGGCGCTGGCGCGCGAGGGCGGCCACACGGTGGAAGAGATCGACCTGCCCTATATCGGCCGCCACTTCATGACCGATTTCTGCAAGAGCGTCGCCTCGGCGGTCGCAGGCATGATGCGGGCCGAGGCGCTGCGTGTCGGCCGCCCCGTCACCGGCGAGGTCGAGCGCGCGACGCGCGTGCTCGGCCGCCTCGGCGAAATGCTGTCCGCCGGCGAAGTCTATGACGCGGTGCAGCGGCTCAACGCCACCGCGCGACGGATGATCGAAGAGACCGCGCGCTTCGATGCCGTGCTGATGCCGATCATCGCCCATCCTCCGCTCGCCTGCGGCGCGATGGACCCGAAAGGCGCCGACGAGCTCATCGAAAATCTGCTCGACAAATTGCATCTTACCAGACTGCTCAGGATCAAGTCGGTGTTTGGCCAGCTGATGGACAAAAGCCTGTGGTTCACCCACTGGCCGGCGATCCACAATGTCAGCGGCCAGCCCTCGATCGCGATGCCGGTGCATGTCACGGCGGGCGGCCTGCCGCTCGGCATCCAGGCCGCGGGGCGGCCCGGCGACGAGGAGACGCTTTTGTCCTTCGCCGGGCAGATGGAGAAAATTTCGGGATGGCTCAAGCGCCGCGCGCCGCTCAAGGTGCCGGGTTAAGGTCGTCGATATTCAGGTGATGCCGGCCTGCGAATGGAGGCTTTCTGCGCTTCCGGTACTCACGTACCAGAAAGTACGCTCCGTTCCGGTTCTCGAAAACCACCATTCTCGACTCGGCCTGACCTGAATCTCAACAGACCTTGGAACTCGCAGATTTCGCAATTGTGACAGCAAAGCCGTTTGCGGCCTGCGGCATTTCCCGCTAAGAGGCCGCCATCCTTGCCGCTTAGGGAAACGCACCGATGACGGACATCGCCGCCACCGCCGAAATGCAGGCCGCGCTGCTTTCCAGAGCGCTGCCGTACATGCAGCGCTACGAAAACAAGACGGTGGTGGTGAAATATGGCGGCCACGCCATGGGCGACAACGAGCTCGGCAAGGCCTTCGCCCGCGACATCGCACTCCTGAAACAGTCCGGCGTAAACCCGATCGTCGTGCATGGCGGCGGGCCGCAGATCGGCGCCATGCTCAACAAGATGGGCATCGAATCCAAATTCGAGGGCGGCCTGCGCGTCACCGACCAGAAGACGGTCGAGATCGTCGAGATGGTGCTGGCCGGCTCGATCAACAAGGAGATCGTGGCGCTGATCAACGCCGAGGGCGAATGGGCGATCGGGCTCTGCGGCAAGGACGGCAACATGGTGTTCGCCGAAAAGGCGCGCAAGACGATGATCGATCCGGATTCCAACATCGAGCGGGTGCTCGATCTCGGTTTCGTCGGCGAGCCGGTCGAGGTCGACCGCACGCTGCTCGATTTGCTCGCCCGCTCGGAAATGATCCCGGTGCTGGCGCCGGTGGCGCCCGGCCGTGACGGCCATACCTACAACATCAACGCCGACACTTTTGCCGGCGCCATTGCCGGCGCCTGCCGCGCCTCGCGCCTGCTCTTCCTCACCGACGTGCCCGGCGTGCTCGACAAGAACAAGAAGCTGATCGACGAGCTGACGGTCGCCGAGGCCAAGGCGCTGATCAAGGACGGCACGATATCGGGCGGCATGATCCCCAAGGTCGAGACCTGCATCGAGGCGATCGAGCGCGGCGTCGAGGGCGTCGTCATCCTCAACGGCAAGACGCCGCATTCCGTGCTGCTCGAGCTGTTCACCGAGCACGGCGCCGGCACGTTGATCGTGCCGTAACAAGAGCAATTCCAGGAAAAGTGTGACACGGTTTTCCGTCCGGAATTGCGTCAGAACAAAGAGAGAGGGCAAGTTCACCGTTTCATGAAACGGTGAACTGTCATAATCAGCCGGCTAATCTTCTTTCGTTTGGCACGCGCGTCTTCGATGACGGGCGCGGCCGGCTTTCGCCCCGGGCGTTGAAAGACCATCCGAATCCGGCGTCGACCAGGGCGCACCAGATGGTCGGCATCGAGCAGCGGCCGCCGATCGCCAACAGGCGGAGAGGCGGCTGGTGATCGTCTGACACGCGGCTGCCGATGGCCGTATGCGGCGGGTTGACCAGCACGATCTTTCATGGCGGGCCTTCCTTGTGTCGGTCTGCAGGTCGTATTTGCCGAAGTCGAACCAGCCTTGGCACGGTTCAGCAGTTTCGTGCAGCTTCCCGCATGCCAGGAAAACGCGTCAGCCAGTGCAACAACGAAAGACGTTGAGGTCGTACGCATGCGTACGTTGACGGCGCCGTAGCACTTGGCGGTTCAAACCTTCGGGCGATCATATTTTAGCTACCACTAATGCAGTCTCTCCTAAACTTTTATTAAAACTCTATGCATCTATAATTGTCGCCGGGGGACCACAAGGAAATGGCCATATGGCGCTCAATCCTGACCTGAAAATTGATGAAGCAAGCCTGATCACGTCGACATTGATCAAAAAGCACAAGGCGGCGTCCGCCGAGACGGTCGACGCCGTCGAGCTCAAGGCACGGGCGGCCCAGCTCGCCCTCGTGCTGGACCTCGCCCACCAGGCTTTCGCGCGCCAGGAGCCCGCGGGGCAAATCGTCGAACGCCTGGCGGGTCGATTGCACGAACTGCGCCGCGATGTCGCTCCGGCTCTGTGGCAGGAACTGATCCCGCTTGCTCAGCAGCACCGTGTCGCGGCATATCTGAAACAGGATCCGTTCACGCGCTGGTCCTTCGAGAAGCCGCGCGGCTATTCGGGCGACGCGACACTGCTGGACATCTACTACAAGCATCCGAGCGCCAACGAGATCTTGGCATCGTCGAGCGATCTCGGCCGCGAGATCTTTGCCTATACGAGCGAGGCGGCAAGCTCGGTGGCGGGGCGCGAGCGTCGCGAGATACTGGCCAAAACGGTCGACGAAACGGCTGCGCGGGCAGAAAATGCCGAGGTGCTGGCAATCGCTTGCGGCCATTTGCGGGAAGCAGAACTCTCGAAGGCGCTGGCCGAGAAAAGGCTGAAGCGCTGGATCGGTCTCGACCAGGATCCGGTGAGCGTCGGCACGGTCAACCGCGACCTCGCCGGCACGGTCGTGGAAGCCGTGGACGGATCCGTGCGCGGCCTGTTGCGGCGCGCCTATCCGCTTGGCACGTTCGATCTCGTCTACGCGTCCGGCCTGTACGACTACCTGCCGCTTCCCGTCGGCGCGCGCCTGCTTCAGCGGGCCATGGAACTGGTCAAGCCGGACGGCGAATTCCTCTTCGCCAATTTCAGCGACGAGATCACGACCGACGGCTATATGGAGACGTTCATGGATTGGCCGCTCATCCTGCGTTCGGCGAGCGACATGTGGGACATCATCAATGCCGCGGTGGACAAGAACCGCGTCGAGGCCGAGGTCTATTACGGATCGAACAGAAACATCGTTTACGGCAAGATCCGCAAGCGCGGGGATCTCGGGGCGCCGGCATAGAGCGGTAGTGGAGTCGCTCACAATCCATTTTGATTTTCAGTCGGGCCGTGCAGCGGCCCGACTTTTTGATGCAGCTCGTGGCGCCACATCCTGTTTTGCCGGGATTAGCGCCGCTCTGCATTCCTGCTGGATTGCTTCAAATTAGGCGACCAGTTCCCGCCTGGCCTGCTTGATCTCTTCGATCGGAACGGGGCGCCCGGTGAGGAAGCCCTGCACCGACTGAATGCCCATATGCTGCAGCAAATTCTGTTGTTCTTTCGTCTCGACGCCCTCGACCAGGACAGTGTGGCCCAGATTGCGCAGAAGCCTGACCATGTCCTGCAACAGGCTCAGACCACGGATCGTCTGGCAGTCGTGCAGGAAACTCCGGTCGATCTTGACGACGTCGAATTTGAACCGACGGAGCCAGGCCAGACCGGCAAACCCGGTTCCAAAATCATCCAGCCAGATCTGAATGCCCAGGTTTCGAAGCTGCTCGATATTTCTGGCGGCCTGCGCCTCCAGGAAGATATCGCTGCCTTCTGTGACTTCGAGCGCCAGTTTCTGGGGCGCCATGCCATGCCTGCCGAGGATCTCGGCGATGTGCAGCGGGAAATTCGGCGCCTTGAGCTGGACGACCGACACGTTCGCCGACACGACCGATCCCAACCCATGCTCGACCATGTCGCCGCAGGCCCGATCGATCAGCCACATCCCGAGTTCCTCGATGCCGCCGGTCTGCTCGGCGACAGGTATGAACACGGACGGGCTGATCATGCTGCCGTCGAAGTCGCGCAGCCGCATCAACGACTCATGGCCAAGCACCTGGCCGGATGTCGCATCGCAGATCGGCTGATAGACAACCGAGACAAGTCCCTCCGCAACGGCATGCTTGAGCAGTTCTGAGAGATTCTGGCTGGCGCGCTTCTGGTCGATGGCCTGTGCGTCATAGATCGTGAATGTCGCGCGACCCGAAAACTTGGAGGCATAGAGCGCGCGGTCGGCCTCCTGCAGCAGGATCCGAAGCTCTATGCTTTGATCGGCGCGCGTCAACGAGGCGCCGGCGCTGATGGTGACGATGTTGAGCTTGTCATCCCGGTCGGGATGGGAGATTTTCAAATCCTCGACGGCCCGGCAGAATTGATGCGTCATCTCGCGCAGATGATCCCGTCCGGCGACCTTGCAGAGCACGACGAATTCCTCGCCGCCGTAGCGTCCCGCGATGGCATGGTTGGAAGCCGCCGTTTCGTCGAAGGCCCGGGCGAGCTCGATCAGGCAGTCGTCGCCGGCCTGATGGCCGAGCCGGTCGTTGAACCGCTTGAAGTAGTCCACATCCATGAGAATGACGCCTATCTCGTCATTGTCCGTGGCCCATTCCCTGCACAACTCCGCGAATTCCCGCGTGATCGCCCTGCGGTTCTTAAGCCCGGTAAGCGGATCCGTGTCCGCGATCTCGATGAGCTTTTGCCCGTTCTCGATGGCGACCTGCTCCTGGATCTGCGCCTGAAGCGCATGCAGGAAGGTCTGGTAGCGCTCCATGCTGAGGCGCCATGAAAGATATAGCGACAAAACAAGGCAATTCGCGAAATAGGTTGCAAGCACCAGGCGGGTGGCAAAGTCGGCTTGAAGGACGAACAGCGTGGCGCTCGCGAAGGCGACCGTCACGGTCGCCGACGACAGCGCCGAGAGCCATAACCGGAAATTGAAGAAGAGGTTGGCGCCGAGAATGAACACCGTGCCGAAAATGATGAAATGGGATAGCGCCTCCTGATGCGTCGTTCCTAGCGCCGACAGCAGCCACCCGATTGCGCCGGCCACGATCGCCAGGGCGGCAACATAGTGCAAAGTGGTGACGGCAAAACCGCGTCGAGCAACGAGTTCGACAAGCACCAGGAAGGTTAGTCCCAACGTCAGGCGCGTCAGGACCAGACGGTCCGCAAGGTCCGGGAAAAGAAACCAGTCGAAGGCACCGTAGGATATGTAGCTCAACACGGCCGCCGCTATGCCCCAGCGCACGACCTTGCGATTCTGGTCCGCGTTTTTGTGCAACAACATCGCAAAAAGCGTCGGATCGGCGGATTTCCACGGCGGGCGTGAAATCGCTTCGGTGACCCTTTGAGCCACATCCTCCGTCAGTTGCATGCAACGCTCCTGTGCGATCATCCTCCGCATGAACGGTTCGAGCAAGCGAAGTCCGTCAAGTCCTCACGGAAGGACGAAGGCAAGACTGGTTCATTATAAGACACTAATGTTGCTAACCGGCGGTAAACGGATCGTGCGGCCGAACCGGCCTGGCGACACGCCAGGATTCCAGGCAACAATCCGGAGCTACAGAATAATGCGCGGTCATACTTTCTTCCGGCTCGCAAGAGAAGACGAACGAAACGTCGATGCTACCGTAAATCTCCAGGCATGTCTTTTCTTAAGGTTTGCATAACCTTAATTTCAGTTGATACCGGGGAAATCGTTCAGATTGAATTTACCCCGAACATTTTGTCGGGTTCGTTTTCGCAGAACCGCAATCTAACGCCGCAAATGGTTGAGCGGCACGTGACCTGGCCCTTTGATATTCTGCAGCACAAGCTGGGTGTGGACGTCGCGGACGCCGGGCAGCCGCATCAGCCGGTGCATGACGAAAGCGTTGAGATCGTCCACTGACGGCACCATCACATGCAGCAGGAAATCGTGGTCGCCGGTCATCGTCCAGCAGGACGAGACCTCGTCCATGCGCTGCACGGCGGCGATGAAGCTTTCCGGCGAGCCGTCGCTGTGGCTCACCAGGCGGACCTGGATGAACACCTCGACCGTCAGGCCCAGCGCGCGCCGGCTGAGCACGGCAGCAAAGCCCTTGATGATGCCGCCGCCTTGCAGCGCCTCGAAGCGGCGCGCGCAGGGCGTGGTCGACAGGCCGATCTCCTGCGCGAGCTCCGATACGGTCTTGCGCCCGTCGCGCTGCAGGATGTCGAGCATTCTTATTTCGAACTCATCCAACTGAGGCATTTTCACTCCTATCCGCATAAGTTCGAGCGAAGTTTATCTCGAAATCCGTCGCGCGGCTACAAACAAGGCTGATTTGCCTCATGAGCCGCGGCTACGATGCCGACATGATCCGGGAATCATGATTTTGAGGAGGAAGACATGACGATCAGCGTTGCCGACTATGCCCGCGAATGCGCGGAGCAAGGCCTTCGCGGCGACTATTCGGTCTGCCGCTCCGACTTCACGGTGGCTCAAGGGTACAATTATTCGGCCGAGGAGCAGGCGGTGTGGCGCACGCTCTGCGACCGCCAGACGAAGCTGACGCAGAAGCTCGCGCATCGCTCCTATCTCGACGGCGTCGCGGCGCTTGGCCTGCTCGACAGGATTCCGGATTTCGACGCCGTCAGCGAGAAACTGCGCAAAGCGACCGGCTGGGAGATCGTGGCGGTGCCCGGGCTGATCCCCGCGGGCCCGTTCTTCGAGCATCTGGCCAACCGCCGCTTCCCCGTCACCAACTGGCTGCGGACCAGACAGGAGCTCGACTATATTGTCGAGCCGGACATGTTCCACGACTTCTTCGGCCATGTGCCGATCCTGACGCAGCCGGTGTTCGCCGATTTCATGCAGATGTATGGCGAGAAGGCCGAGGACATGATCGCGCTGGGCGGCGACGAGATGATCACCCGGCTCTACTGGTACAGCGCCGAATACGGCCTCATCCAGGAACCAGGCCAGCCGCTCAAGGCGTTCGGCGCCGGGCTGATGTCATCCTTCACCGAGTTGCAGTTCGCGGTCGAGAGCAAGGACGCCCACCACGTGCCTTTCGACCTCGAGACGGTGATGCGCACCGGCTACGAGATTGACAAGTTCCAGCGCGCCTATTTCGTGCTGCCGTCCTTCGACGCGTTGCGTGACGCATTCGCCGGCGGCGAACTCGCCGGTATCATCACGCGGTTCAAGGGTCAGCCGGCGCTCGACCCGGCCACGGTCTAGGCATCAAAAGCGCGGCGCCTCACTGTTTCAACGCGGCGCGCTTCAGTGTCCGGCTTTCGCCCAGCCGGCGGGTCAGAGCGGTTCAGTCGCCGACCAAGCGGCTGAACCTCTCTGGTTATCCGGAAAACGTCTCCCTCGCTGCCATCAGCCAGCCGGAGCCGGCTCGGCCTTGAGCCTCGCCAGCTGCTCGCTCTGCAGGTCGAGTGCGGCGTTGATGAATCGCAGCACGGTCGCCAGCTCGGCGTCACTGAAGTCCGCCACCACCTTCTCGCCCTCCCGCGCGATGGCGCCATAGTAGCGTTCCGACAGCTCTCTGGTCAGCTCGGTCGCCTCGATCACTACCTTGCGCCTGTCCTCCAGGCTGCGAGTTCGGGTGACGAGCCCACGCGCCTCCAGACGGTCTATCAACGCCGTGACGGCCGCCGGCGTCAGCCCCGTTGCCGTGGCTACGGCGCCCGCCGATTGCGGTCCTGCGTAAAGCAGGCCCAGACAATGCCGCTCGGCGGCGATCAGCCCGAGCCGCGCCCCCACCGCCTCGTCATAGGCCTGCGTTGCGTCCTGCCAGCGCATGACGGCGAGGCTGACAGCCGCTGTCATTTCAGCGCGATTTGCGCTTGACGAATTTACTTCTATCATCTAACTATCAATCCGCCTAACATTCAGACTATCGTATCAATATGCGACGCCACCCTTTGCAAGGCAAGGGCAAAGTCGCCGACAAGGAGTGAACAATGAGCTTGATTCAACAGCGCACCCCGCTCTCGAACGAGGAAGAGTACAAATACGCCAAGCTGGCGATGGAGTGGTATGGCTGGGGCTCGCCCATCGGCCTCGGCATTCTGCTGGTAGCACTTGCCGCTGCGGCCGTTCTGGTGCGCGTCGCCGTTTACGGACTGTAGATCTGACCCCAAAAGGCGCGCCACGGCGGCGCCGGTTGCCAATTCCAGGCGCCGACGCCGCCTGCCTTTCGGGGGCTCAGACCGTGATCACCTTGCTGAGGTGATCCCCCAGCCGGCAGGCGAGCGCGGTGATGGTGGTCGTCGGGTTGCACTGTCCGGAGGTGCAGAACACCGAAGAGCCGCCGACATAGAGGTTGTCCATGCCATGCACCTTGCAGTTGGCGTCGACGACGCTCTTCAGGACATCGGTGCCCATGCGGGTGCCGCCCATATGGTGGTGGCCGGCCGTCTCCTCATTCGTCGGGTAGTCGCCGCCATTGCTGACCCAGTCGTCGATGCGGACGCGGCCGAGATTCTTCTGCGCCATTGTGGTGCCGAAAAGCCTCAAGCCTTCCAGCAGCGTGCGGCGCTCGAGCGGCGACTTCTTCCAGTGCAATTCGATGCGCGGCACGCCGGCGTGGTCGACATCGGTCTTCGACAGCTCGATCTGGTTCGAGGCGAGTGGCGCCTGTTCCCAGGCGACGTAAAGCTGAGCGGCGCAGCGCAACCTCTGGTCAAGCTGGGAGGACATCCACTCCGCCATGTCGGGAGCCGTGCAGGCGAGGTCGGCGATCAGCCGCTTGACATTGGGATAAGGCGACTCGATCAGGCGGACGCCGAAATTCAGGATCCGCAGCCGCTCCATCGCGGCGAGTGTCGGCGAGAAGAAGGCCTCGTTCGAGGCGTCGACCTCGAACTCGTTGTAGTTGGCGAGGATGGCGTTGCCGCCCTGGAAGGTCGGATGCTCCATCCAGTAGTGGCCGAGCGCGGCGGCGTTCGGCACGACGCCGCCATTGGAGCGCTGATTCGACCATAGAAGCAGCCTGGAATTCTCCAGTCCGCCGGTGCAGGCGATGAAATAATCCGCCGTGAAGGCGCCGGCATCCTGGCCGTTCGACCACAATCTGGCGCCGGTGACGCGCCTGCCGTCGCCGGCGAGCTCCGTTGCGTAGGTGTTGAGCACGACGGCGATGTTCTTGCTCCGGTCGAGCTCGTCGGCGAACTTCTCGCCGAAGCGCACGGCCGGGCTCTTGATCAGCTGCACCCAGCGGATGTCGTCCGAAATCGGCACATCCGGCCGGAAATCGGGCAGTTCGAGGATGTCGTGGACTTCCCGCAGATAGGGCTCGATGTCAGCGCGGCTGATCGGCCAGCCGGTGTCCGGCGCCCAGGCCTTCGGCTCGAAGTCTTGGCTGTCGAGCACGCGGCACCAGCCGGCCCAGTGGTTGGAAGAGCCGCCCATGAAGCGCAGCCTGGTGATGTCGAGATCGAAATAGTAATCGCCGACCGTGGTGCCGCGGTAGAAATCCTGCGACTCGTCGCTGAATTCGCGCGAGCCGGCCTCCAGGACGGCGACCGGAATGCCGGCGGCGCCCAGCTTCCTGGCGATCGTGGTGCCGGCAGGGCCGGAGCCGAGAATGCAGACCTTCGGCTTGAAGCTTGCCTGCTTGTAAGCCTCGTAGCTGTCGAAGATCATGCGAGATCGCTCCGCTTCAGGATCCAACCGTTGACCTCCACGATCTCGTCGGGGTCGATCCCGTTTGGGTTGGGGACGGCGGACTGGTTGCGGAACAGCGACAGCGCCGGCAGCGCGATCAGCGCCTGCACGATCTTGCGGCGCGACATCTTTTTTATGAAATAGCTCATGACACGTCTTTCGATGGGAGCTCGATAGCATGCCGTTCCTGGGCGGCACACATGCCGCCGCAGAAGCTAATTCCGTGCCAAGTCTAGATGAAAACCCCGTTACAACCGCGCAATCGCCGCGGTTGAATTTGGAAAGGGTTAGGAATCTGCTAACGCCCACCCATGGCCTCAGGCGGCTTCCGAAATGTCGTGATCGAGAATGGAGAGGTTGCGGCCACGATGCTTGGCCTCGTAGAGCCTGCGGTCGGCGGCGCGCATCAGCTCCGACACGGTGGCGCTCTCGCCACAGGTGATGCCGCCGATCGAGACGGTCAACGAAACGGTCCGCTCGTCGACTGGGCGGAAGCGGATCAGTTCGACCTCGCGGCGGATGCGCTCGGCCACGCGCCTTGCCTCCGGCTCGATGGCGCCGACCAGGAAGGCGGCGAACTCCTCGCCGCCGATACGGCCGAGCACATCGCCGCTGCGCACGCCGCGCTCGATGGCGCCGGCGATCAGAAGCAACGCATCGTCGCCGGTCAGGTGACCGTAATTGTCGTTGATGGTCTTGAAATGATCGGCATCGATGATCAGCAGCGCGCCGCGATCGGCCTTGCGCCGGGAACCGTCGAGCGCGGCAAAGAAGCTCTCGCGGTTGAGCATGCCGGTCATGTCGTCGCGGCTTGCCTTCTCCGACAGGCGCCTGTGGGAGGCGGCAAGCTGCGCATGCGCACGGGCAAGCTCGCGATGCGCATTCTTCAGGCGGTCGCTTTGCCAGAAGGTGCCCGCGCTGGCGATCCAGGCGAGCATCAAAGGGCAGATCGTGGCCGTCAGCCAGACGGTGCGGCTGACAGCAAAGCCCATCGCCGGGACCACAACCAGCGTCAACAAAAGCGAGACGGCGACCGAAGCGAACGCTACGGCTGCGGACTTCAAAATTATGCGACTCATCGCTGTCTCCCACCGGACTGCTTCTGTGCCAGCAAGCGCTGAAGGTGACCTTTCCGGGACGATTAAAATTTGAAGCGAGAGGTTATTTTCACCGTGCGCGACGCGCAGAAGTTGTGGATAAAGTCAGCGCCGGCATGCCATAAGGAAGCCATGACAACGACACCCGACCCCGCCCGTTTTGCCCATGTCACGGATTGGGTGTTCGACCTCGACAACACGCTCTATCCGCATCATTCGAATCTGTTCGCGCAGATCGACGTGAAGATGACCGCCTATATCGGCGAGCTGCTGACGCTCTCGCGCGAGGAGGCGCGCAAGCTGCAGAAAGATCTCTACCTGGAGTATGGCACGACGCTGAATGGGCTGATGACGCGCCACGGCATCGACCCCGACGACTTCCTCGAGAAGGTGCACGACATCGACTATTCCTGGCTGGTGCCCGATCCGGTGCTCGGCGCCGCGATCCGGCAGTTGCCGGGCCGCAAGTTCATCTTCACCAATGGCGACCGCAGGCATGCCGAGCGCACGGCACGCCAGCTCGGCATATTGGACCATTTCGACGCCATCTTCGACATCGTCGCGGCTGGTCTCAACCCCAAGCCGGCGCGCCAGACCTATGAAAGGTTCGCCGAGCTGCATTCCGTCACCGGCCACAACGCGGTGATGTTCGAGGATCTGGCTCGCAATCTCTCGGTGCCGAAATCGCTCGGCATGACGACGGTGCTGGTTGTGCCGCGCAATTTCGAGCCGACTTTCTCGGAGATCTGGGAGCGCGATCCGGCCAATGAGGACGATGTCGATTTCGTCACCGACAATCTCGCCGACTTCCTGACGGCGATCGTCGAAGTCCCGGCCTGAACCAACTCCAGATTGCCGGCGCGCCGCCTTCGGCGGCACGCGTTAGTCGAAGTCCGGAATCGCGCCCGGCGGCAGTTGACCGTTCAGGTTTTTCAGGAACCGGCACCACTCGGGGACGTCCCGATGGTTCCCGTTGCCGTTGCCGTCGGACGAAAACCCGTTGCCGAAGCCGCTGCCGCAATTGGCGTTGCCATTGAAGCTGCCCGCGTTGCCATTGCCGTTGAAGCTGCCGGCATTTCCGTTGCCGTTGAAATCGCCGGTGTTGCCGTTGCCGTTGAAGCTGCCGCGATTGCCATTGCCGTTGAAATTGCCGGAATTCCAATTGCCGTTTGAGCCATCGGCGTCGCCCAGACCGACGCTAGGACCGGCAATCGCGACATGTCCATGGTCGATGGGGCCGCGGCCGATGGGAAGATCGGCCATCCTGATCACCGTCGAGGCATCGGCAACCACGATCGCGGCAAGCAGCGTGCAAACCGCAAGGCCGATACCGCCGGACAGCCTCGCGGCCGCCTGGCGAGTGCCACGCCGGACCGAAGCGGATGGTCCGGCCATCAGTGGTTTCCTCGACCGTTGAAATTGCCGTTGAACGCGCCGGCATTGCCGTTGCCGTTGAACGCGCCGACATTGGTGTTGCCGTCATATTCGCCGGTGTTGCCGTTGCCGTTGAAAGCCCCGATGTTGTGGTTTCCGCTCGTCGAGGACGTGTTGTCGTTGCCGTTGAAGGCGCCGACATTGCCGGTGCCGCTGTTGAAGGCGCCGACGTTGCCGCTGCCGGTGTTCTTGTAGCCGACATTGCCGCCCAGGCTGCCGAGCGGGTCCATGCCCCTGACATTCGAACCGATATACTGGCCGTATTGGCCGGCGGTTTGCTGGACGCGCGACATGCTGAAGGCCTGGCTGCCCGTCGTGGTGTCGGCCTTCACCGCGGTTGCACTGAGCAGCCCCAGGCAAAGCGCCGGTATGACACACCGTTTCATCTGCGAACTCCTTCCATCGCTTGCTTGAAAAGGATCTCCGGAAAAGGACTGGGACCGCCGGCGACATGTCGCGATAGCCCTGCGTGGGGGACGGGCGCGCGGCTCGGCGATCCCAGAAGCGTCAGCGTCTTTCGACGCTAGTGGTTGGCGACGCTAGTGGTTGGCGTTGCCGTTTCCGTTGCCGTTGCCGATGCCCGCATTGGCGTTGCCGTTGGCATTGCCGTTGCCGAAGCCCCAGTTGCCGTTGCCGTTGCCGTTGCCGTTGCCGAGGCCCCAGTTGCCGTTGCCATTGCCGTTGCCGTTGGCGGCGCCGGCATTGAGGTTGCCGTTGTAGTTGCCATTGAAGGCACCCATGTTGGCATTGCCGTTGCCATTGCCGTTGCCGAAGCCGAAATTGCCGTTGCCGTTGAAGTTGCCGTTGAAGGCGCCGGTGTTGGCATTGCCGTTCCCGTTGCCGTTGCCGACCCCGACGTTGCCGTTGCCGTTGCCGCTACCGATCGACAATGCGGATGCCGAACCTGTCAGAGCCGACAGGACAGCCGCGGCCAGAATGATCTTCCTCATGACGTTCTCCTTGGTTTGCGTTGAACATCCCGGCCAGCACAAGATGACCGGGACCACGCAAAAAGGATGCGCGCAGAAACGTCGCCGCAACATCGGGGCTGATCGGCATAGTCTGTGGGTTTTTCAGCTGATGCTCTTGTCAGGAAAAGTTAAAGGCATCGGGAAAAAACTGACACGCATAACGGCATATGTCCGGTGTATGTTGCCGGAGGAACAGACATTCATGCCTTTTCTCGGCGACCGTGAACGGCTTGCGCCCGCGACGGCAACGAGAAGAGAAGGGCTGATGCAGGCGGGTATCGCTACAGGCAAGGACGACAAGGCCCGGCGCCGGAGACTGGCGCGGCGCTTGATTGCCGTGCAGGAGGAACAGCGCCTGCGCCTGTCACGCGAGCTGCATGACGATCTGGGCCAGATGCTGGCGAGCGTCGCGCTGGAACTACACAGCATCCGCGCGGACTCGGCGGAACTCGATGCCCGCCTGGCGCGCGCCGCCCAATTGATCGACCAGTTGAGCGCCCGGGTGCACGACGCTGCCTGGAGCCTGCGGCCAGCAGACCTCGATCGCCTGGGACTTCGCGCCTCGGTCGAGGATCTGGTCAGCATGCTGTGCGCTCAGCTCGGCATCCCCGGCGATGTGGATCTCGAAGCCCTGTCGAGGCCGCTCGAGCTCGAAGTCGCCCTAACGCTCTATCGCATCGCGCAGGAGGCCCTCACCAACATCGGCAAGCACGCCCGGCCGGGCCGGGTCAGCGTTACGGCCCACATTTGGGACAACAAACTGCGGCTGGCCGTCGAGGACAACGGCCATGGGTTCGACGGTACCGTCGCGCCCGGCCCTCACCATTTGGGGCTTGCGGGGATGAAAGAGCGCCTTGCCTTGATCGGAGGCGAACTGACGGTCGAAACCGCCAAGGGCAGGGGGACCGCCATCTATGCCGACGTGCTTTTGAGCGACTGAGCGCTCTGACAAATGGCTGCACGCCCTAGAGCCGGATGATTTCGGATCGAGTCGATTCGAAATCTGAATCCGGCTCTAAATCAAAGAGATAGAGCATGATGTCGTCCGAAAACCGCTTCACACTCTTCGGCATCATGCTCCAAAGCGCCTTACCGTTTCATGGAAACGGCGAACCGCTCTATCTCTTTGTTTTTACGCAATTCCGGACGGAGGCTACGGCGAAGGCGCCGAGCCTAACCGTTATGCACTTTTCCTGGAATTGCTCTAAGTGAAGCGTTCCACATCCGAAATCGTCGGCCGCGGCTTACAATCCGCCCCATGGGTCAGGCGGGGGATGGCTTACCCGTTGCGGCCGCGTCGCGGCTTTGCTGAAACAGACGGGCGTCCCGCGCCAGGCGGGGCAGTTGCCTAGACCATCAAGCACAAGGGGGACCGCTCCAAGGGACGGGCCCTTTGACAGACTGATGGAGGTTATAGGTGTGCTGCAGGCGCATATTCGTGGTCGACGACCATCCGATCATCCTGTCCGGCGTGGGTGCGATGATCAACAGCCAGGACGATCTGACGATCGTCGGACTGGCGGCGAATGCCGACGAGGCCCTCGCGGGCATAGGCAAGGCCCTTCCCGACGTCGCCGTGGTCGACACATCTCACTCCCCGGCGTCAACGGCGTCACGTTGATCGAACGGCTCGTCGAACGGTTTCCCGAGCTCGGCTGCATTGCGCTGACGGCGCATGAGGACCCCGGCTGCCTGCGCCAGGTGCTGGCCGCCGGGGCGCGCGGCTTCGTGGTCAAAAGGTCGACCGCGACGGATCTGCTGCAGGCCATCCGATGCGTGCTGGCCGGCGACAATTATGTCGATCCGGCGCTTGCCGCGCGCATCTTAAGCCCCCGTCATGGCACGCAATGCGATCCGGGGAATCTCAGCGAGCGGGAGCGGTCGGTGATCCAGCTGGTTGCGCTTGGCTACAGCAACAAGGAGATATCCTCGCGGCTCAACCTCAGCATAAAAACCATCGAAACCTACCGGACCAGGGCAACCGACAAGCTGGAGCTCCACTCCCGCGCCGCCATCGTTCGCTTCGCGCAATCGAACGGCTGGCTGGCCGAGCTGCAGTAACGGCCGGCCGGCTGCCTCAGAGCGGTTCACCGTTTCACGGAAACGCCGAACCGCTCTATCCCTTTGTTTTTACGCAATTCCGGACAGAAAACCGTTACACACTTTTCCTGTAATTGCTCTAGAGATTGTAGAAGCGGCGGACGATGTCCCAGGCTTCTTCGGCGGTGTCGACGAAATCGATGATGTCCTGGTCGCCGGGCGAGATCGTGCCCTGCTCGGCGAGGAAATCGAGGTCGATCGCCCTTTGCCAGAACGTCTTGCCGAACAGGATCACCGGCACGCGCTCCATGCGGCCGGTCTGGATCAGCGTCAGCGTCTCGAAGAATTCGTCCATCGTGCCGAAGCCGCCCGGAAACACGGCGACCGCCTTGGCGCGCATGACGAAATGCATCTTGCGGATGGCGAAATAGTGGAAGTTGAAGCAGAGTTCCGGCGTCACATAGGCGTTTGGTGCCTGCTCATGCGGCAGCACGATGTTGAGGCCGATCGACGGCGCGCCGACATCGTCGGCGCCGCGGTTTCCGGCTTCCATGACGCCAGGGCCGCCGCCGGTGACGACTACGAATTCGCGGTAGTAGGACGCGGCCGACTGCTGCGAGCAGAGCCGGGCGAACTTGCGCGCCTCCTCGTAGTATTTGCTGTTCAGCTCGAGGTTCTTCTTCTGCGTCTCGTTCTTCGCCGCCCAGGCGACGCCGCCCGGCTCCGGCAGCCTGGCGCCGCCGAACAAGATGACCGTCGAGCTGATGCCGCGTTCGGCGAGGATCATCTCCGGCTTCAAGAGCTCGAGTTGCAGGCGCACCGGGCGCAATTCGCGCCGCGTCATGAAGTCGGGATCGTTCCAGGCCAGGCGATAGGTTTCGGCTCGCGTCTGCGGCGTGTCCGGCACGCTTTTCGACCGCTCCAGATCCTCGTCCGAATGCGGCAGCGGCGTCCAGCCCGCCTTTTCCATGGGTGTCATTGAGTCCACCGTTCCAATTCCCTTACTTGCGCCGTCCCGTGACGCAGCCGCGATTGACCCTCATCAAGGCTTCACATAGGGTCCGCGCGATTTCAAAACAGGTTAAGGCGCAGCCCTTAACAGCTTTGTAATGGAGCAATTTCATGTCGAAGACCGATCTGGCGAGCCTCGAAAAGACCATCGAAAAGGCCTTCGAGGAGCGCGATACGATTTCGACCGCGACTCGCGGCGAAACGCGCGACGCCATCCAGTCGGCGCTGGACCTGCTCGATCGCGGCGTGGCCCGCGTCGCCGAGCGGCAGGACGACGGCAAATGGCGTGTCAACCAGTGGCTGAAGAAGGCGGTGCTGCTCTCCTTCCGGCTGAACCCAATGGAGATCATCAAGGGCGGTCCGGGGCAGGCGGTCTGGTGGGACAAGGTGCCGTCGAAGTTCGACGGCTGGAGCGCCGTCGATTTCGAGAAGGCCGGCTTTCGCGCCGTGCCGTCCTCGGTCGTGCGCCGCTCGGCCTATGTCGCGCCGGGCGCGGTGCTGATGCCGTCCTTCGTCAATATCGGCGCCTATGTCGACACGGGCACGATGGTCGACACCTGGGCCTCGGTCGGCTCTTGCGCCCAGATCGGCAAGAACGTGCATCTTTCGGGCGGCGTCGGCATCGGCGGCGTGCTGGAGCCCATGCAGGCCGGCCCGACCATCATCGAGGACAATTGCTTCATCGGCGCGCGCTCCGAGGTGGTCGAAGGCTGCATCGTGCGCGAAGGCTCGGTGCTCGGCATGGGCGTGTTCATCGGCCAATCGACCAAGATCGTCGACCGCGCCACCGGCGAGGTCTTCTACGGCGAGGTGCCGGCAAATTCCGTGGTTGTCGCCGGATCGCTGCCGGGCAAGCCGCTGCCCAATGGCGAGCCGGGACCCAGCCTCTACTGCGCCGTCATCGTCAAGCGCGTCGACGCCAAGACCCGCTCCAAGACATCGATCAACGAACTGCTGCGCGATTGATCTTTTCCGGAAACGGACGCACCTTCCGCCGGCGCGACATTCCGTCGCGCCGGTTCAACGGAGGGGCGTCATGGACTGGAAGTATCTGCTGACGAGTTTCGACGGCCGCATCAACCGCGCCAAGTTCTGGGCCGGCATCGGCATATTCATCGTCATTGCCATCGTAGCCTTCATTCTCGATTCGATCCTCGACACACGTTTCACCACCGAGAGCGGCGCCCAGGTCGGCGTCGTCGGCATCCTCGTCATGCTGGCATCGATCTATTTCTCGATTGCTCTCTACGCCAAACGCTGGCACGACCGTAACAAGTCGGGCTGGTGGACGCTGATCGGCCTTATCCCCATCATCGGCATCTGGCTGCTCATCGAACTCGGCATCCTCGAAGGCACCAGGGGCGCCAATCAATACGGACCGGACCCGCTTGCCTGAAAAAGCAGACTTCATCTGGCTCTTCTTCAAAACCTCGGGCCGCGTCAGCCGCGCCGCCTATTTCCTCGGCGGATTGCTGGTGGCGCTCGTCCAGGCTTTCCCGCTCTACCGCTTCACGCTGGTGCCGGAAGGCTCGGCCGAGAGCAACATGTGGTCGTTCGTCTTCTTCCTCACCTTCCTCGCCTCGCTGTGGTCGAACATCGTGCTGGCGGTGAAGCGGCTGCACGACCTCGACAAGCCCGGCATCGCGGCGCTGGTGCTGTTCGTCCCCGTCGTATCGATCATCGCCTTCCTGGTGCTCTGCCTGTTTCCGGGACAACCCGGATCCAATCGCTACGGCAGCCGCACGAATGCGCCGGCTGACCGCTGAAGTGCCAAAGCGGCCATGCGCAACCGCACGCTCGATCCGCAACTGATCATCGAGACCGCCAAACGGCTCGAGGAGCGGGTCGCCGAGCGTTTTCCGGAAGCCGGCCTGCGCGGCGTCGCCGGCGAGCTGGTCGCGCTGTCGGGCGACCTGGCGAAGGCCGCCAAGGAACTGGAGGCGCCGATCTGGTGGCTGCGCGGCGTCATCGTCGCGGCCTTCATTGCCGGGGCGGCGATGTTCCTGTTCGTCGGCACCATCCTGCCGCTCGACCGAATCTCGGGTGCCGACGATGCGGTGCAGTCGGTGCAGGGCATCAAGGCGACGATCAACACGGTCATTCTGGCGGTACTTGGGCTGCTGGCGCTGATCCGCACCGAGGAACGGATAAAACGCAAGAAGGTCTTCCGGCAACTGCACGGACTGCGCTCGCTGATCCATGTCATAGATATGCATCAGCTGACCAAGGATCCGGCCGCGTTGTCGGCCGACTTCAAGCCGACCGCGCATTCGCCCGCACGCATCACCAACGCGGCCGACCTTGCCCGCTATCTCGACTATTGCTCGGAAATGCTGTCGATCACCGGCAAGATCGCGGCGCTGTTCGCCCAGTCGGTCAACGACGACGTAGTCATCGACGGGGTCAACGATATCGAAAACCTGGCCTCCAACCTGTCGCGCAAGATCTGGCAGAAGATCACGCTGATCGAAGACCGCCAGTGACGGCATCCGGGCCCAGCCCGGGCGGGCCGCGCTTGTCCGCTTCCGCCTGACGCACCAGCGCGATGATGCGCTTTGTCAGCGGCACCGCCACGCCGGTCTTTTGCGCGAGCCGCAGGATCGCGCCCTGCAATTCGTCGATCTCGGTCGGCCGGCCGCGCTGGAGATCGTCCCACATCGAGGAGCGGGCATTGGGGTCGATGGCGAGCATGCGCCGCGCCAACAGCTTGAACAGCCAGTCCGGCAACCTCAGCACCTTCGGCAAGAGCGCCGGCGGCAGCGCGGCAATCCGCGCCGGCTTGATGCCTGCGGCCTTCATGGCAACGAGCGCCTCGTCGACCTGGTCGGCAAGGATCAACCGCCAGCGCCGATCGGCCAGTTGCGTGGCCAGCGGCAAGTCGCAAAGCGCCACCAACGCGTTGTTCAGGTTGAAGAGCAGCTTGCTCCACTGCACCGCCTTCATGTCGGCGCGTGCTTCGACGGCAAGCCCATCGACGTCGAGCAGGTCGACAAGGCCATCGACCCCGTCCTCGATCCTCACGTCGCCCTCGCTGGCGCGATGGACCCGGAACGGTGTCTCTCCATCCGGCGATTGAACCACGTTGAACAGCACCATGCCGGCAAGCACTCGCCGGCCGGGAAGCCCGGCGCGCAGCCGGTCGGCATTGCCGACGCCGTTCTGCAGGCTGATCACGACGGCGTCCGGGCGTCCGTGGGCGGCGATCTCAGCCGCCATCTCCTGCGTCGCGCCGCTCTTCACCGCCACAAGGACAATATCGGCGTCGCGCAATGCGGTCGCCGGATCGTCGGTGGCCGTAAGCGCCTCAGGCCCGATGCGGCGGTCGCGGCCGTCGAGATCGCTGACCCGCAGCCCGTCCTTGCACATGGCTTCGACGATGCGCCCGCGACCCAGGAAGACGACCTTGCGGCCGGCGAGCGCCAGGCAGCCGCCGACATAGCAGCCGATGCTGCCGGCGCCGGCGACGGCGATGGTTTTGTCTGCCTTGGCCATGCAATCGTCCCGACTTGGCTCGCAACTATACGACATGAAAACCATAATGTCGGCGGCGTGATCGCCCACCATGTCCGACCGTGACAGGCCCGTTGCTTTCGACTATCGCTTTGCCCATGAAATTGCCGACCGATCCCGCACAGAACCTTGCCGCCCTGATCCGCTGTCCTTCCGTGACGCCTGCCGAAGGCGGCGCGCTGCAGACGCTGGAAGACATGCTGAAGCCGCTCGGCTTCTCGGTCGAGCGGCCGGTGTTCTCGGAGGACGACACGCCGGACATCGAAAACCTATACGCGCGCCGCTCGGGCAACGGCCCGCATCTGATGTTTGCCGGCCATACCGACGTCGTGCCGGTCGGCGACGAGGCGGCCTGGACGCATCCGCCTTTCGGCGCCGAGATCGCCAATGGCGAGATGTATGGCCGCGGCGCCGTCGACATGAAGGGCGGTATCGCCTGCTTCATCGCTGCGGTGGCGCGCCATATAGAGACGAATGGCGGTCCCAAGGGCTCGGTATCGCTGCTGATCACCGGTGACGAGGAAGGACCGGCCATCAATGGCACGACGAAGCTGCTCGACTGGGCGGCCGCCAAAGGCGAGAGATGGGACGCCTCGATCGTCGGCGAGCCGACCAATCCGGACGCGCTCGGCGACATGATCAAGATCGGCCGGCGCGGCTCGCTCTCCGGCAGCGTCATCGTCAACGGCCGCCAGGGCCATGCCGCCTATCCGCAGCTTGCCGACAACCCGGTGCGCGGTCTCATCAGCCTGGTCGACGCGCTGCTCCATCCGGTGTTCGACAAGGGAACGAAGGATTTCCAACCGACCAATCTTGAAGTGACGTCGATCGATGTCGGCAACCCGGCGACCAATGTCATCCCGGCCAAGGCGACGGCCACCTTCAACATCCGCTTCAACGATACCTGGACCGCCGAGACCATCCAGGCCGAGATTCACAACCGGCTCGACCAGGCGGCCGGACGCAAGAAATACCGACCCGGCAAGAAGACCGCGGTCGACTACGAGCTTGTCTGGCGCGACCGGCCGAGCCATGTCTTTCTTACCCGCGACGAGAAGCTGATCGACACGCTGAGCACATCGGTTGCGGCGGTGGTCGGCAAGACACCGGCGCTCTCGACCTCCGGCGGCACGTCGGACGCGCGCTTCATCAAGGATTTTTGCCCAGTGGTCGAGTTCGGGCTGGTCGGCAAGACCATGCACATGGTGGACGAACGGGTGGCGGTCGCCGATCTCGAGACGCTGACGCGGATCTACGAGCGCTTTATCGAGGACTGGTTCGGACAAGGTCTGAAGTGACCATGCTCTCAACGGACGAAACCTTTGCTTCGCTGGCCGGCGCCTGGCGGCTGATGTTCGGCAAGGCCGACGGTCTGCGCATGCTCGACCTTTCGGCGGACGGTTTCTGGAATTCCTTCTTCGCCATCATCGTGGCGTTGCCGGCGTTGATCGTCGGCTGGGTCGGCATCGCCAACGAGATCGGCGACCCGAACGCATTCGCCGGGCGGCTCAGCATGCTGATCCGGCTGGCAACCGTCGACATCGGCTCTTGGGTGTTGCCGCTGGTGGTGCTTGCGCTGGTCGCGCCGCGCGCCGGCATCGGCGGACGCTTCGTCCATTATGTCGTCGCCTCCAACTGGGCCTCCGCGATCATCGCCTGGCTGATGCTGCCGTCGGCGCTGCTGAGGCTGTTCCTGCCCCCGACCGACGAGATCAGCGGGCTGGTCTCGCTGCTTCTGTTCGCGCTGTCGATGGTGCTGACCTGGCGCATGACCAACGCGGCGATCGGCAAGGGCGCCGCCGTCGGCAGCACGGTGTTTGCCGGCATGTTCGTGGCCTCGCTGCTCGTCCTGTTCGGGCTGCAGGCGCTGCTCGGCATCGACATGCCGGACGGTGCGAGGGGCTGATCTTCGAACCGAAGGCGGTCTTTTAATTCATCGTCCTTTTAATTCATCGTCAGGATGGTATGATAATTTCATACCGAGCCTTGAGGAGGGAGCCAGTGTCGGCCACGGAAAAACGCACTTTCAGCCTTCCGACTGAGCAAGCCGCCTTTATAGATCAGCTCGTTCGATCAGGCGCCTATGCAACCAGTAGCGAGGTCATCCGCGCCGGGCTTCGCGCGCTTCAGGAGCGCGATGCCGCCGTGGAGCGCTGGTTGCGCGAGGAAGTCGCTCCGACCTATGATGCCTGGAAGGCAAATCCCGGCAAGGGCATCTCGCCGGAGGAAATGGCCGAACGGGCGCGCAAACGCCATGAGACCCATTTGCAGAAGAAACCGTGAAGCGTCGCGCGGTCGTCTACACGCTTGATGCCGGCGACGATCTCGATCGAATCTACAACCTCATTGCGGAGGCCAGCAGCGCGACCACGGCCGACCGCTACGACAGTCGCATACGGTCCTTCTGTGAGCGCCTCGAATATGGCTCCGAACGCGGCACCCGCCGTGATGACGTGCGGCCTGATCTTCGTGTCGTGGGATTTGAACGCCGAGTAACCGTTGCTTTCATCGTGGAACCGGAACGCGTGGTGATCTTGCGCCTGTTCTATGGCGGGGCCAATTGGTCGGACGATCTCACCGAGGGCGGCGCCGGCTGATCGGCGTGTCCTTCGGCAACCGCGGGATAATCCACCCCCACCAGAAACAGCCCGTCCGGCGGCGCAACCTGGCCGCACGCGGCGCGGTCGCGCGCTTCGAGTGCCGCCTTGAGGTCGGCGGCGCTCCAGGAGCCGTCGCCGACGCGCCGCAACGATCCGACCATCGAGCGCACCTGGTTGTGCAGGAAGGAGCGCGCAGAGGTCCGTACCTCGATGAGGTCCCCGGCGCGGGTCACATCGAGACGGTCAAGCGTGCGGACCGGGCTCTCGGCCTGGCACTGGGTCGAGCGGAAGGTGGTGAAGTCGTGCCGCCCGAGCAGCACCTTCGCCGCCTCGTGCATGGCCTCGGCATCGAGGCGCTTCGGCACCCACCAGACCTTGCCCTTTTCCAGCGCCGATGGGGCGCGGCGGTTGAGGATGCGGTAGAGATAATGGCGGCCGGTAGCCGAGAAGCGCGCGTCGAAGCCGTCGGCGACGACCGCTGCCTTGAGGATGGCAATGCGCGCGCCGGCAGCCTGCAGATGAGCGTTGACGGCATCACGCACCTTGTCGCCCGTCCAAGCCTTGGCGAGATCGACATGCGCCACCTGGGCGGTGGCGTGCACGCCCGCATCGGTGCGGCCGGCGGCACGTATTCTTACCGCTTCGCCGCAGAACTTTTCGATCGCCTGCTCGATCGCCTGCTGCACAGAAGGCTGGTCCGCCTGGTGCTGCCAGCCGGCGAACTGGCTGCCGTCATATTCGATGTCGAGACGAAAACGCGGCATGCCAGCTCTACTTTGGCGCTCGCCTAGGCGGCTAAAGCGGTGAAAGCCGAAGCGTAGACCAGCTTGCCGGTCTCGGGCGCGTCGCCCCAGGCCAGCGCCTGAAGCGCCTCGCCCTGGTACTCGCTTTCGAATTTTTCGGCACGGGCGTGGGTGTAGCCGAAGCGGCCGTAATAGGCCGGATCGCCGAGCACCACGGCCAGCGTCTCGCCGACTTCCTTGAGGCGGATATGCGCCTCGCGGATCAGCGCGCCGCCGATACCGGTGCCGTGGAAGGACGGCTCGACCGCCAGCGGCGCCAGCGCGAGCGCCGCAAACCGCTTGCCGCCATTCTGCACGAAAAGCCTGGAAAACAGGATGTGGCCGACGACCTGGCCGTCTTCTTCGGCAACCAGTTCGACGACGGTGTCGCCACCGGCCACCAGCGCGTCGACCAGGCCGGCCTCCGCCTGCTGGCCGAAGGCATGCTCTTCGACGAGGCGGATCGCCTCGCGATCCCGCGGCGTCGCCGCGCGTATCGACATCATGCTCATTTGAGTTTCATTCCTTTTTCGATCTTGGCCCCGCGCAGAAACTCCTGCGCGGCGGCGGGCCTTCCGCCCGCCCGTTGAACTTCGACCAGCCGCACCGCGCCTGACCCGCAGGCGACCGTCAGCCGGTCATCGAGAATTCCTCCCGACTCGCCGACGCCATTGGAAAGCGTCGAGCGAAGCAGTTTCAGCCGCTCCATGCGGCCACCAATTTCGACCTCGCACCACGCGCCCGGGAAGGGCGAGAGGCCGCGAATGTGATTGTGGACTTCGCCGGCAGGCCGCGTCCAGTCTACGCGTGTCTCCGATTTATCGATCTTTCGGGCGTAGGTCACCCCTTCCGCCGCCTGTTGGGTAAATGTCAGACAATTTATCCCCAGCCGCGTCAGCGCTTCCACCATCAGCGAAGCGCCTATCGCCATCAGGCGGTCATGCAATTCGCCGGCGGTCATATCGGGTCCGATGGGAGATTTTTCAACCATCGCCACCGGACCGGTGTCGAGACCTTCTTCCATGCGCATCACCATCATGCCGGTCTCGGCATCGCCGGCCATGATCGCGCGCTGGATCGGCGCGGCGCCCCGCCAGCGCGGCAGAAGCGAGGCATGGCCGTTGAGGCAGCCTAGTTTGGTGGCCTCCAGCACGGGTTTCGGCAGGAGCAGGCCATAGGCGACGACCACGGCGACATCCGCCCGCAAGGCAGCAAAGGACTGCTGCTCAGCCTCGCCCTTGAGCGATGCCGGCGTCCGCACCTCGAGGCCGAGCCGCTCCGCCTCGCGCTGCACCGGCGAGGGCGTCAGCTCCAGTCCGCGCCGGCCGGCGGCGCGCGGCGGCTGCGTGTAGACGGCTGCGATGTCGTGGCCGGCTTCGGCGATGGCGCTGAGCGTCGGCACCGAAAAATCCGGCGTACCCATGAAGATGACGCGCAGGGGCATGCCCCTAGCCCACCATCTTGCCCGGCGCCTTGTCCTTGGCGAGCTTCTTGAATTTCCTCACCACCATGTCCCGCTTCAGCTTCGAGATGTGGTCGATGAACAGCACCCCGTTGAGATGGTCGATCTCGTGCTGCAGGCAGGTCGCCATCAGGCCTTCGGCCTGCATCTCCTGCAGCTTGCCGTCGCGGTCGAGATATTTCACCCGCACCGCGGCGGGACGCTCGACCTCGGCATAGTAGTCGGGGATCGACAGGCAGCCTTCCTCATAGACCGAGCGCTGGTCGGAGCTTTCGAGGATTTCCGGATTGATGAACACATGCGGAGCCGGCGGCTCGCCTTCCTTGGCAAGGTCGATGACCAGCAAGCGCCGCGGCTCGCCGACCTGGATCGCCGCCAGCCCGATGCCCGGCGCGTCATACATGGTCTCCAGCATGTCGTCGGCGAGCTTGCGCAAATCGCCATCGACCCGCTCCACCGGTTTGGAAACCTGGCGCAGGATCGGATCGGGAAGAATGATGAGCGGCTTGATCGACATGGCGTCTCACCTAAGACCTCGCTGGAAAAGCGTCAACCGGGACATCTTCCGCCTGTTCACGTTTTGATCTGTGCCGGCGGGCCGAATCGGTTATGCTGCTTCCATGAACGACATGACCTCCATCCTTTCGCAACCGGTCGCGCGGCTCGGCGCTACCACGATCACGCTCGGCGAGGCGCTGGGTTTCGGTCCAGTGCTGCTGCTAGCCTTGTTCCTCGCGCTTGTCGTGGCGCTGTGGCGCGCGGCCGGGGCACGCGCGGTGGCAGCGGCCGAAGCCGCCGACCATGCCCGCGATGCCGAAGCGCGCATGGCCGACATCATGCAGGCGCAGGCCGAGATGCAGGGACGGATGGGCGCGATCGCCGAAGTATTCGGGGCGCGGCAGGCCGAGCTTACCCAATCGCTCGGCCAGCGGCTCGATGCCATGACCGGCCGTCTCGGCCAGACCATGACCGAGCAGACCAAATCGACGCATGAGAGCCTGGCGAAATTGCAGGAGCGGCTGGCGGTGATCGACACGGCGCAAGGCAACATCCAGTCGCTCGCCGGCCAGGTCGTGCAGCTGCAGGCGATCCTCTCCAACAAGCAGACGCGCGGCGCCTTCGGCCAGTCGCGCATGGAGGCGATCGTCGCCGACGGCCTGCCGCATGGCGCTTATGAGTTCCAGGCGACCTTGTCGAACGGTAGCCGGCCGGACTGCCTGGTTAGGATGCCGAACGGCGCGCCTTCGCTTGCCGTCGACGCCAAGTTCCCGCTGGAAGCCTGGAACGCCATTCGCGCCGCCGAAGGCGCCGAGTTGCAGAAGGTGGCCGCGCAGGCGTTCCGGCGCGATATCGAGGTGCATGTCCGCGATATCGCCGAGAAATACCTGATCCAGGGCGAGACGCAGGACACCGCCTTCATGTTCGTGCCGTCGGAATCGGTGTTCGCCGAGATCCACGAAAATTTCGAAGCCGTGGTGCAGAAGGCGCACCGCGCCCGCGTCGTCATCGTCTCGCCGTCGCTGCTGATGCTGTCGATCCAGGTCATCCAGGCGATTCTCAAGGACGCGCGCATGCGCGAGCAGGCGCACCTGATCCAGGGCGAGGTCATCCGCCTGATGGAGGATGTGGCGCGCGTCGACGAGCGCGTGCGCCGGTTGCAGACGCATTTCGGCCAGGCGACCAAGGACATCGACGACATCCTCGTTTCGACGTCGAAAGTGACCAAGCGCGGCCAGAAGATTGAAGCGCTGGAGTTCGCCGAAGGGGAAGCCGAGCCGCCGCGCGGTCCGGCCAAGGTGGAGGCCGGCGCGCGCGTGGCCGATTCCAAGACGGGCCAATTGCGGCTGAGGGTCGTCGAAGGCGACGACTAGAGCGGTTCAGCGGAACCGCTGATCCGCTCTAAGCATTTGTTTTTGCGCAATTCCGGACGGAAAACCGCCACGCAGTTTTCCTGGAATTGCTCGAAGCCTACTGCTCCTCGACGACCCTGGTGCCCTCGAATTCCGGCAGCCAGTGCAGCGCCGAGCGATGCCAGTATTGCGTCCTCGGCACGAGCTGGTCGCGCTGGCGCGCCGTGCCGGTCCTGATGCCGTAGACCTTCGGCCCGTCACCGACGGACGTGGCATAAAGATGCGACCCGCACTCGCCGCAAAAGCCCTGCGCCCGCTTGGCGCCGCTCGACCCGGTCTTGATGTAGACCTTGGGCTCGCCCTTGGTGATGCGGTAGTCCTCCTCAGGCACGCGCACGGTGACGCGGAACGCGGTGCCGCTGAGCTGCTGGCAATCCGTGCAGTGGCAGATCGAGGTCTTTTCGGGGTCGACCTCCGCCTCATAGGTGATGGCGCCGCAATGGCACCCGCCGTCGATCTTCATTCGCTTTCCTCCATGAGAGTTCGCTCAAATCTAGCCCTCGCCGGAGGCCTCGGCGATGGCCTTTCGTCTCGCCTCCCAAGTACCAGCGGCCTGTGGCTTGACGAACAGCCTGGTGATTTCGGGCATGTCCTTTTTCAGCCGTGCCTCCAGGCGCTCGATGCAGGCTTCGATCTCCGGTGCTGTGAGATGGTCCTCGAATTCGATGCTCAGGCCAGCGACGATTTCCTCCGGACCGATATGGACGCTCAATACGCCGTTCGCCTTTTGCACGGCCGGATCGTCTTCAGCGATCGCCAGAACCTTGCGCTGCACCTCGGCCGAAGCGGGCTCGCCCATAAGCAGGCCCTTGCTCTCGCGCGCCAGGAAGATCGCGGTCGCGCCCAGGATGATCGCGATGCCGATCGAGCCGACGCCGTCGAGTTCGGGAATTTCCAGGAGCTCGGCAGACAGGATGCCGGCGAAGGCAACGATCAAGCCAAGCAGCGCGGCACTGTCCTCGAACAGCACGGTGTAGACGCTTGGGTCCTTGCTTCGGCGCACCGCCTGGAACCAACCCTGCTCGCCCTTCTGTTTTCGAAATTCCTTCAGCGCAACCAGCCAGGAACTGCCTTCGAACAGGAAGGACAGGCCAAGCACGATGTAATTGACCCTGGCGTTGACGACCGGCACGGGGGCCATGATGTGGATAACGCCCTCGTAGAAGGAAACGCCGGCGCCCAGCGCGAAGACCAGAAGGGCGACGATAAAACTCCAGAAATAGAGCTCGCGCCCGTGGCCGAGCGGATGCGTGCGGTCGGGCGGGCGCGCGGCACGGCGCATGCCGTGAAGCAGAAGCGCGCCGTTGCCGGTATCGACCAGCGAATGCACGCCTTCCGACAGCATGGCGGAAGAACCGGTGAAGAATGCCGCGGCGAACTTGGTCAGCGCGATCGCGAGATTACCGGCGAGCGCGGCGTAGATCACCCGTCTCGAACCGCTATGTCCTGCCATCCGCTTCCAGATCCTCTTCAGAGTGCCGAGCTTAACGACCCGCCGGCCGAAGCTCTACAGACAATGCGCCAGCCGTTGCGAGGTTCACGGGTGCTGACGGACATCGGTTGCCGCCGCTCGAAACCTGTTCGATGCCCGCCGGATCAAGGGAAAACGGTTGACATCCGGGAAGCCGGCTTTCGAAGCGGCAAGCGGCCTCTTGCGGTCGGGCGCTTCTCTTGTTTCACTTGGGCTGCCCACAATCGGAGGAGCGAATCATGGCTAAAGGTGCGATGAAGGCGGGCAAGGAACCCCGCAAGCCGAAGAAGGACGCGAAGAAACCAGCCGCGGCCCCGGCCCCGAAAGCGCCGCCGGTCAAGGCGATGCGCATCAAGGAGAAATAAGCCGCCAGCGCGGCCGATCCGTCTCGATGCGATTTGAACCGGCGGCATGCCGAATGCTGCCGGTGTTTTGTTGAACGGGGGTACGACTCCCTATATCAATACGGCGAGGACGACCTCGCTTCCCCGAAAACCGGCCGGGACGACCCGCCACCTCAAGCGTCGAGTGATCGACGCTCGATCGATGGAGCGTTCGCGATGTCCTGGATTTTTCTCTTCTTCGCCGGCCTGTTCGAGATCGGCTGGGCGATCGGCCTCAAATATACCGAGGGTTTCTCGAAGCCGCTGCCGACCGTGCTGACCGTCGCCTCGATGATGGTCAGCCTTGGCCTGCTCGGGCTTGCGCTGAAGGCGCTGCCTGTGGGCACTGCCTATGCGGTATGGACGGGCATCGGCACCGTCGGCACCGCCTTGCTCGGCATCTGGCTGCTCGGCGAGCCGGCGACTGCGGCGCGGCTTGCCTGCATCGGCCTGATCGTGTGCGGCATCGTCGGGCTGAAGCTCGTCGCCTGACGGGTCCGGGCCAGGTATCAGCGACCGACACAAACGCCTTCAGGGCCGCCACTGGCGACCCTGATTCATCTTTCGAACGAACTCGAACCTAGCGAGCGGAGAAGCCCGGGGGCGTCCGGCCGACACGTGCCTTGCGGGCGGCGTAGCGCGCATCGCGCTTGGCCTTGCGCTCGGCCTCGTCGGCAAGCAAGCGGGCAACGCGTTCGGTCTCTTCGGCTTCGCGGATTTTCGCCTCGGCGGCAGCAGCCTCTTCGGCGGCTTTCCGCGCTGCTTCGGCTGCAGCTTCCCGCTCGGCCTTCTCGGCCGCTTCGCGGGCAAGCTTTTCCTGCTTCAGCCTGGCCTTCTCGGCCTCGCGGATCGCACGGGCCTCGAGGATCGCCTTGCGTTCAGCCTGGCGCGCCAGGACGGCTGGATCGTCCGCCGCCGGCTTTGCCTTGAAGCGCTCCAGGAGCGCCTTCTTTGCCTCGTTCGCGGCGTTGCGCCGCTCGAATATGTCTTTTTCCCTGTAGATAGCCAAGTCCACTTCCCTGCAGTCAATTCGCGACGCTTACATACGCGCGAAAGTCACGAGTTCAAGCGCCAAAACGGTATGCCAGCCATGAAAATCTGCGCTGTTGCCGCCGGGATACGTCGCCGTGGCGCGATGCACTGTTCACAAATCGCGCCTCTGGCGGGCGGCGTCGCAGATCGCTACCTCTAGCGCCAACAATCAACGCCCAAGCAGCGCATCAGGATGCAATCGAAATGGAACTCGGCCTCTACACTTTCGCGGATGTCAGCCCGGAACCGGGTCCAGGCGCCATCGGCCCGCATGAACGGTTGCGCAACCTGATCGAGGAGGTCGAGCTGGCCGACCAGGTCGGTCTCGACGTGTTCGGCCTCGGCGAGCATCACCGCCCCGACTATGCGGCCTCGGCGCCCGTCGTGGCGCTCGCGGCGGCCGCGGAGCGGACGAAGCGCATCAAGCTCACCAGCGCGGTCACCGTGCTCTCTTCCGACGATCCGGTGCGCGTCTTCCAGCAGTTCGCTACGCTCGACCTTCTGTCCAGCGGCCGCGCCGAGATCATGGCCGGGCGCGGCTCCTTCATCGAATCCTTCCCGCTGTTCGGCTACAATCTCGAGGACTATGACGAGCTCTTCGCCGAGAAGCTCGACCTGTTGCTCGCCATCCGAGACCAGGTGAAGGTGACGTGGCAAGGCAAGCTGCGCGCGCCAATCAACGGCCGCGGCGTCTATCCTCGGCCTTTCCAGGACAAGCTGCCGATCTGGATCGCCATCGGCGGGACGCCGCAGTCCGCCGCCCGCGCCGGCGTGCTCGGCCTACCGCTCGCGCTTGCCATCATCGGCGGCGAGCCGGCCCGCTTTGCGCCGCTATTCGACATCTATCGCGAGGCGGCAAGGCGTGCCGGCAACGATCCCGCCTCGCTCGCCACCAGCCTCAACGTGCACGGCTTCATCGCTGAGACGACGGAGAAGGCGGCCGACGATTTCTACGCACCGCAGGCCGAGGTGATGAACCGCATCGGCCGCGAGCGCGGCTGGGGACCGACCTCGCGGGCGCATTTCGACCACGCGCGGGGTCCCGGCGGCGCGCTGTTCGTCGGCAATCCTGAAGCTGTAGCGGAAAAGATCGTCGCCCAGCACAGGATCTTCGGCAACGACCGCTTCCTCCTGCAGATGGCGATCGGCACCATGCCGCATGCCAAGATCATGAAGGCGATCGAGCTCTACGGCACCAAGGTGGCGCCGATCGTACGGCGCGAGGCGGCGAAAGCTGCGCCCGCCGCACCGGCGCCTGCCGCCTGAGGACACCGGCCCCGGCAAGGCGCTCTCATCGCCGCCGGCTAACGGAACCTTGGCGCGGCGGACACGTTTTCTCGACGATCGCACCGGTAGCGGTGCTCGAGGGGAACGATGAAAGCCGAGACGACCGCTTCGGGCGCGAGCGTTGGCGAAAGCCCTGATTCCGGCGACGGAGCCAACGCGGAATTGCGGCTGATGCGATCACTGCTGATCGGCATCTTCCTCCTAATGACGGTCGCCGCGCTTTATTTCGCCCGCGCTTTCTTCATGCCCGTCATCCTCGCCTTCCTGCTGGCGCTGACGCTGACGCCGATCGTGCGCTTCCTGCGCAAGCGCGGCATTCCCGATGTGCTGTCCGCGACGCTGCTGGTGCTGCTCTCCGTCTTCTTCGTCGCCAGCGCCGGCTATCTGCTCAGTGGCCCGGTCATCGATCTCATCAACAACAGCTCGTCCATTGGCCTCCAACTGACCGACAGGCTGGCGCCGTTCAAGCAACCGCTGGAAAGGGTCATGGACATCTCGCACCAGCTGGAAGCGCTGACCGAGACCACACAGGAGCCGAACGTGCAAAAGGTGGCGGTGGCGCCATCCGGCATGCTCTCCACGGCCGCCAGCAACATTCTGGGGGCCGGCACCAGCATCACCATCGTCTTCGTGCTGTCGCTGTTCCTGCTCGCCTCAGGCACCCTGTTCTACGAGAAGATCGTTCAGTCCTTCGCCAGCCTCAGCCATAAGAAGCGGGCGTTGCGCGTCGTCTATGACGTCGAGCGCGAGATCTCGCATTACCTGCTCACAGTCACTGTCATCAATGCCGGCCTCGGCACGGTGATCGGGCTCGGCCTGTGGGGACTCGGCATGCCGAACCCGCTGGTCTGGGGCGCGGCCGCGGCGCTGCTCAATTTCCTGCCCTATGTCGGCGCGCTGATAACCATCCTGCTGGTCACGGGCATCGCGCTGATCAGCTTCGATACGATCTCCTACGCGCTGCTGGCGCCCGCCTTCGTTTTGTTGTGCGACATCGTCGAGGGCCAGTTCGTGACCCCGACCGTGGTCGGCCGGCGGCTCGAGATAAACGCCGTGGCGATCTTCATCGCCATCGCCTTCTGGTCCTGGCTGTGGGGCTTCGTCGGCGCATTGATGGCGGTGCCGCTCCTGGTGGTCATCAAGGTGTTCTGCGACCATTTCGACGGCCTCAGCCATGTCGGCAATTTCCTTGCCGCGCAGCAGACCATGGCGATCGACGACGAGGCTGCCGAAAACAACCACAAGCCCGCCGCGTAAAGCCTGGCCCAATCCCATGTCCGGTCGGCTGTTTGCGGCGCCCATGGCGAGTGCCTATATCGGTCCGGTCAAGCCGGACCCCCTTGTTGATGAGCAACGTCGATCTCGATGCCTATTTCGCCCGCATCGGCTACAGCGGGCCGACGGACTCTTCGCTCGCCACGCTCGCGTCGCTGCATCTGGCCCATCCGCAGGCGATCCCGTTCGAGAACATCGACGCGCTGATGGGCGTTTCGGTCGGGCTCGATCCGGCTTCGCTGCAGGACAAGGTCTTCAGCCAAGGCCGCGGCGGCTACTGCTTCGAGCACAATCTGATTTTCATGCATGCGCTCGCAGAGCTGGGTTTCAACGTCAGCGGGCTCGCCGCCCGGGTGCTCTGGGGCCAGCCGGACGATACCATCACGGCGCGCAGCCATATGCTGTTGCGGGTCGAGCTCGATGGAAAAACATACATTGCCGATGTCGGCTTCGGCGGCCTGACGTTGACGGCGCCGCTGCTGCTGGAGCCGGATCTCGAACAGCAGACCCCGCACGAGGCCTTCCGTATCGCCGAGGCCGGCGATCATTTTCGCCTGCAGGCCAATATCGGCGGTACCAATATCGGCGGCGATTGGCGCACGCTCTACCGTTTCGACATGCAGCGGACCTACGAGGTCGATTATCAGGTGAGCAGCCATTTCCTGTCGACGCATCCGAGCTCGCATTTCCTGTCGACCCTGGTCGCCGCCCGCGCCCTGCCGGACCGGCGCTACGCGCTGCGCAACAACCGCTTGTCGACCCATCATCCTGGCGGCCGCAGCGAGCAGCGGGAAATCGCCTCGGCGGCCGAACTCGCCGACGTGCTGGAGGGTGAGCTCGCCATCGTCATCCCCGACCGCGCCGCCTTCGAGGCGAGGCTGCGGCAGAAGAACATCGTGGAGACCTGATCAATGACGGCCCTTTCGGTTCTCGACCTGTCGCCGATCACGCAAGGCAGCAATGCCTCGCAGTCGCTCGCCAATTCGCTCGACCTTGCCCGCCATGCTGAGCGGCTGGGCTACAAGCGCTATTGGCTCGCCGAGCACCACAACATGCCGGGGATCGCGAGCGCGGCGACTTCCGTTGTCATCGCCCATATCGCGGGCGGCACCAAGACGATCCGCGTCGGCGCCGGCGGCATCATGCTGCCCAACCACGCGCCGCTGGTGATCGCCGAGCAGTTCGGCACGCTGGCTGCACTTTTTCCGGGCCGCATCGACCTCGGCCTCGGCCGCGCGCCGGGCACCGACATGATGACGGCGCGGGCGCTTCGCCGCAACCTGGAGGCAAGCGATAACTTCCCCCAGGACGTGGTCGAGCTGATGGGCTACTTCCAGCCGGCCGAGGAGGGACAGCGCATACGCGCGGTGCCGGGCGAAGGCCAGGACGTGCCGGTCTGGATCCTGGGCTCCAGCCTCTACGGCGCGCAGCTCGCGGCACTGCTTGGCCTGCCCTATGCCTTCGCCTCGCATTTCGCGCCGGCCGAACTCGACCACGCGCTGGAGGTCTATCGCACCCGCTTCCAGCCGTCGGCCGAGCTCGACAAACCCTATGTGATGCTCGGCCTCAATGTCTTTGCCGCGCCCACCGACGCCGAGGCGAAGCTGCTGTTCACCTCCTTGCAGCAGGCCTTCGTCAATCTGCGCAGCGGCCGGCCCGGCCAGTTGCCGCCGCCGGTCGAAAACTATGACCGCGATCTCGATCCGGTCGCCAAGACCATGCTTGCCCAGGCGCTGTCCTGCGCCGTCGTCGGTTCGCCGGAGACGGTTCGCCAGGGCATCGACGCCTTCGTGCGCCGCACCGGCGCCGACGAATTGATGGTGACGGCGCAAATGTTCGACCACGCGGCGCGCGTGCGCTCCTTCGAGATTCTTTCGAATGTCCACAAGTCGATGTCGCAAGCGGCCTGAGCAACCCGATGGCTTTTGCCTGACATACTCGTCTGCTAAGGGCAGGCCCTTCCTCAAGCGCGAGCCTTCCCGTGACCGACGACATCGACCAGCGCATGCATTTCGCCATCGGCCTCGCGCGGCGCGCCGGCGAGCTCGGGCTGAAATATTTTCGCGATCTCGACAACCTCACCATCGAGAGTAAAGGCCATCAGGACCTGGTCTCCGATGGCGATCGCGAGGTCGAGCTGTTCATCCGCGCGGCGGATCGCCGAGGCCTATCCTGCCGATGGCATTGTCGGCGAGGAGCATGCGCCGGTGACCGGCAAGACCGGCCATATCTGGGTGATCGACCCGATCGACGGCACGGCCAATTTCGTGCGCGGCATTCCCGCCTGGTGCGTGGTGATCGCCTGCGCCAGGGACGGCGAGACCGTCGTCGGCGTCATCCATGAGGCTTCGACCGGCGAGACTTTTCACGGCCGCCTCGGCGGCGGCGCCTTCGTCAACGGCCGGCCGATCAGGGCGAGCAGCGCCGCAGCACTTTCCGAGGGTTCGGTCGGAACCGGGCTTTCGAACCGGGCGTCGACCGAGCATGTCGCAGCATTGATCAGCATGATCATGGCCGAGGGCGGCGTCTTCTATCGCAACGCTTCCGGCGCCCTGATGCTGGCCTATGCCGCGGCCGGCCGGCTGCTCGGCTATGTCGAGGAGCACATGAATGCCTGGGACTGCCTGGCCGGCATGCTTCTGGTTGAAGAGGCGGGCGGCACGGTGCTCAGGGCAGACCCGAAGATCGTTATCAGCCAGGGAACGCAAGTAATCGCCGCCGGAAAGCTGATCTTTCCGAAGTTGCGCACGCTTTGCACGGAAGCGTTCCGACACTAATCCTTCGGCATCTGCAGGCCGGCATCACCTGAATCTCAACACGCCTTAAATGACGATGACCTTGGTGCCGATTGGGGCGCGGTCGTAGAGATCGATGATGTCCTGGTTCATGAGGCGGATGCAGCCCGCCGAAACGGCTTTGCCGATGGACCACCATTCAGGGCTGCCGTGCAGGCGATATCCGGTGTCACCTTTGTCGTTGAAGAGATAGAGCGCCCGGGCGCCGAGCGGATTCATCAGCCCGCCTTCCATATGGGCCGGTATGATGTGGCCCCGGTTACGCTCGCGTACCATCATCTGGGGAGGCGCGCTCCAATCCGGCCACTCGCGCTTCCTCTCGACGTGAGCGGTGCCATGCCACTCGAAGCCCGCCTTGCCGACGCCGATGCCGTAGCGCATCGCCTGGCCATCTCCCAACACGTAGTAGAGGAACTTCCCCCCTGTATCGACAATGATGGTGCCGGGCGCCTCGTCGGTCGGATAAGCCACTGTCTGGCGACGGAACTTTTGGTCGACCTTGTAGATCGGAACCGGCGGGATGCGGAAACCGGCGTCGGTGAGGCCGCCATAGGCTAAGGGAGAACTCTGCAATGCGCCACCGGTGGTGCAGCCGGAGAATGCGACCATCCCGGCAAGTATCCCGATCAGGATCGATTTCGCGCGCATGATCCAAGCCGGCGCTCTTGCCGGCAATCTGCCGCATCTTGCCTTATTCGTAGTCCCGCATGCCTCGATTGCCAAGCGTTCCATCGTCTCCGCTGGCGGATTGCCGGCACATGGCGAAAAGATGTTTTCAGACTTATTCGCGACCCAAAGTCACGCCCCCAGGGCAAAGCTTCCCCCGCCTGACATGCAGCTGGCGCATTGATGATGATGCCCCGTTCGGAAAAAATCCTCTCTGGACAATTAGATAGAGCAAATCTGGATCGATCCCGGCGAGGAGCGCGCCGGTCCGTTTCCCGAACCCCCGCCGGACAGCAGCCACCTTGCGCAGAATGCTTGCGCGCCGTGCCGCCTGTTCTTATATACGCGCCAGCCGTCCGGCCTTGAAAACCGGGGACCGTGGCGGAATTTCTTGTGAACAGGGGCTTTCGTCGGAACGCCTTATCAGGGTCCTGAGAGCCTGCTTAGAGGAGAGACTAGAACAATGGCAAAAGTAATCGGTATCGACCTCGGAACCACAAACTCCTGCATCGCCATCATGGACGGCAAGGAGCCCAAGGTGATCGAGAATGCGGAAGGCGCGCGCACGACCCCTTCCATCGTCGCCATCAACAGCGACGGAGAACGCCTCGTCGGCCAGCCGGCCAAGCGGCAGGCGGTCACCAACCCTGAAAACACCATCTTCGCGGTCAAGCGCCTGATCGGCCGCCGCTATGACGATCCGGTGACGGAGAAGGACAAGAAGCTTGTCCCCTACAAGATCGTCAAGGGCGACAATGGCGACGCCTGGGTCGAGGCCGGCGGCAAGAAGCTGTCGCCCAGCCAGATCTCGGCCATGATCCTGCAGAAGATGAAGGAAACGGCGGAAGCCTATCTCGGCGAGAAGGTCGAGAAGGCGGTCATCACCGTTCCGGCCTATTTCAACGACGCCCAGCGCCAAGCGACCAAGGACGCCGGCAAGATCGCCGGCCTCGAAGTGCTGCGCATCATCAACGAGCCGACGGCTGCCGCGCTCGCCTATGGCCTGGAGAAGAAGGACGGCAAGACCATCGCCGTCTATGACCTTGGCGGCGGCACGTTCGACATTTCGGTGCTCGAGATCGGCGACGGCGTCTTCGAGGTGAAGTCGACCAATGGCGACACCTTCCTCGGCGGCGAGGACTTCGACATGCGCCTGGTCGAGTACCTGGCGGCCGAGTTCAAGAAGGAACAGGGCATCGATCTCAAGGCCGACAAGCTCGCCCTGCAGCGGCTGAAGGAAGCCGCAGAAAAGGCTAAGATCGAGCTGTCGTCGACGACGCAGACCGAGATCAACCTGCCCTTCATCACCGCCGACGCCACCGGGCCGAAGCACCTGACGATGAAGCTCACCCGGGCGAAGTTCGAGAGCCTGGTCGAGGATCTCGTGCAGCGCACCATCGACCCGTGCAAGGCGGCGCTCAAGGACGCCGGCCTGAAGGCGGGCGAGATCGACGAGGTGGTTCTGGTCGGCGGCATGACCCGCATGCCCAAGATCCAGGAAATCGTGAAGCAGTTCTTCGGTAAGGACCCGCACAAGGGCGTCAACCCGGATGAGGTCGTGGCGCTTGGCGCTGCCATCCAGGCCGGCGTGCTGCAGGGCGACGTCAAGGACGTGCTGCTCCTCGACGTGACGCCGCTGTCGCTCGGCATCGAGACGCTGGGCGGCGTGTTCACCCGGCTGATCGAGCGCAACACCACGATCCCGACCAAGAAGAGCCAGGTGTTCTCGACGGCCGAGGATTCGCAGTCGGCGGTGACGATCCGCGTCTTCCAGGGCGAGCGCGAGATGGCGGCCGACAACAAGCTGCTCGGGCAGTTCGACCTGGTCGGCATCCCGCCGGCTCCGCGCGGCGTGCCGCAGATCGAGGTCACCTTCGACATCGACGCCAACGGCATCGTCAATGTCTCGGCCAAGGATAAGGGCACCGGCAAGGAGCACCAGATCCGCATCCAGGCTTCGGGCGGACTGTCCGACGCCGATATCGAGAAGATGGTGAAGGATGCCGAGGCCAATGCCGAGGCCGACAAGAAGCGCCGCGCCCTCGTCGAGGCTCGCAACCAGGCCGAATCCCTGGTGCATTCGTCCGAGAAGTCGCTCAAGGATTATGGCGACAAGGTCTCGGAGGCCGACCGCACCGCGATCGCCGACGCCATCAGCGCGCTGAAGACCGCCGCCGAGGGCGACGACGTGGCCGATATCGAGGCCAAGTCGCAGTCGCTTGCCGAAGCTTCGATGAAGCTTGGCCAGGCCATGTACGAGGCCTCGCAGAAGGAAGCAGCCGAAGCCGACGCCAAGGCGGACGCCGCCAAGGATTCGGACGTGGTCGACGCCGACTTCGAGGAAATCGACGAGGACGGCGACAAGAAGAAGTCGGCCTGAACCGCCGACGGCAGATAATGCGAAAAGCCCGGCGCAAGGCCGGGCTTTTTTGCAACCTTGAACGAAAAAGTGCGAGTCTGACCGAAAAAGTGACGGAAAAACACGGGCCAGGCATGTGCCGGCTCTGGCATCCGGGCAGCATCGCTCCTAAATCGAACAACGTGCCGGCGACGACGCAACAATGCTTGAAGACATTGAGCATCCGGACAGCGGGAAAAAATGAAAGCTGATTTCTACGAAACGCTGGGCGTGCACAAAGGTGCCGACGACAAGGAGCTGAAGAGCGCTTTCCGCAAGCTCGCCATGCAGTTCCATCCCGACCGCAATCCCGGCGACCATGCCTGCGAGCACAAGTTCAAGGAAATCAACGAAGCCTACGAGACGCTGAAAGACCCGCAGAAGCGCGCGGCCTATGACCGTTTCGGCCACGCCGCCTTCGAGCAGGGCGGCATGAACGGCGCGGCGCACGGCTTCGGCGCCGGCGGCTTTGCCGACATCTTCGAGGACATTTTCGGCGACATGATGGGCGGCCGCCAGCGCCGCTCGTCGGGCGGCCGCGAGCGCGGGGCCGACCTGCGCTACAACATGGAGATCTCGCTGGAAGAGGCATTCTCCGGCAAGACGGCGCAGATCCGCGTGCCGGCCTCCATTTCCTGCTCGGAATGCTCGGGCAGCGGCGCCAAGCCCGGCACGCAGCCTGTCACCTGCGCCATGTGCCACGGCCACGGCAAGGTGCGCGCCACGCAAGGCTTCTTCTCGATCGAGCGTACCTGCCCGCAATGCCAGGGCCGCGGCCAGACGATCAAGGACCCCTGCCCGAAATGCGCCGGCCAGGGCCGCGTCACCGAGGAGCGGTCGCTGTCGGTCAACATCCCGGCCGGCATCGAGGACGGCACCCGCATCCGGCTTGCCAATGAAGGTGAGGCCGGCCTGCGCGGCGGCCCTTCGGGCGATCTCTACATCTTCCTCGCGGTCAAGCCGCATGAATTCTTCCAGCGCGACGGTGCCGACCTCTATTGCAAGGTACCGATCTCGATGACGACCGCCGCCCTCGGCGGCTCGTTCGAGGTCACGACGCTCGACGGCACGCAGACCAAGGTCAAAGTGCCGGAAGGCACCCAGAACGGCCGCCAGTTCCGGCTGAAGGGCAAGGGCATGCCAGTGCTGCGACAGCCCAATATCGGCGACCTCTACATCCAGACGGCGGTAGAGACGCCGCAGAACCTGTCGCGCCGCCAGCGCGAGCTCCTGGAGGAGTTCGAGCAGCTCTCCTCGAAGGACAATTCGCCCCAGTCGAGCGGCTTCTTCGCCCGCATGAAGGACTTTTTCGAGTCCTTTGGCGAGCACTAAGGTTTTCTGCCGGAAGTCGCGCTCCCCAAGCGTCATCAACATCTTATGCCAGATTGACGCCTTGCCTTGTCCCACCCAACTGCTAAGTAGCGGATCGGGGGCGGAGCATTGAGGAGAGCTCGCATGGCACGTGGTCCCGGATTGCGCAAAGCGCTGGCGGAAAAATTCGACGACGAGCTGAAGTTCTTCAAAGGCTGGATCGACAAGCCGAAAGCGGTCGGCTCGATCGTTCCCACCAGCTCCATCACCGCCCGCAAGATGGCCTCGATCGTCAACCCGAAATCGGGCCTGCCGGTGCTCGAGGTCGGACCCGGCACCGGCGTCATCACCCGCGCCATCCTGGCCCAGGGCGTGAAGCCGGAAAATCTCTACGCAATCGAGTATTCCACCGACTTCGTGCGCCATCTGCGCCGGCTCTATCCGGGCGTCAACGTCATCGAGGGCGACGCCTTCAATCTCAATGCCACGCTGGGCGAAAAGCGCGACATGGTGTTCGATTCGGTCGTCTCCGGCGTGCCGCTGCTCAATTTCCCGGTCGCCCAGCGCATCGCCTATATCGAAAGCCTGCTCGACCGCATCCCCGTCGGCAGACCGATCGTGCAGCTGACCTATGGTCCGATGTCGCCGATCCCGCCCGGCCGCGGTGACTACACGGTCAAGCATTTCGACTTCATCATCCGCAACATCCCGCCGACGCAGCTGTGGATCTACCGGCGCAAGCCGCATTAGATGAGAGGGAGTAGGGCAGTAGGGCAGTAGGAGAATGACCGGACTATTCCCTACTCCCCTACTGCCTTACTCCGTTGATTTGAGTGACCCTTGGCTGTACCTGTCCCGGAACAAGGGTGGCCAATGGCAGTGATCCCAAGAATCCTCGTCTTTGCCGGCTCGGTCCGCACCGGCGCTTTCAGCGGCCGGACCGCCGATGTGGCGCAGAAGGAACTCGCCATGCAGGGCGCCGAGGTGACCCGCATCTCGCTCGGCGACTATCCGCTACCGATCATGGACGAGGACCTGGAGAAGGAAAGAGGACTCCCCGAAAACGCCGTGAGGCTCGGCCGGCTGGTCGCGGCTCACGACGGCTTGCTGATCGCGACGCCCGAATATAACGGCTCGATCCCGCCGCTCTTGAAGAACTCGATCGACTGGGTGAGCCGGATCCGGCGCAACGGCAGCCGCTCGTTCAGGCCGCTTTACGGCAAGCCCGTCGGCCTTTGCTCCTCCTCCGAAGGCAAGTTTGCCGGCATACGCTGCATCAACCATCTGCGCGCGGTGCTGGTGCGCTGCCAGATGGAAGTGATCACGCCGGAATGCTCGGTGTCCGGCGCCGACGAAGCGTTCGCCGAGGACGGACAATTTCGTGACGCCAGACTGCACCAATCGATGGAGCGCCTATGCAGTACACTGATCGAAACCTCGCGCATGCTGTCCGTCCGGATCGAAGCGTGATGCATCCGGTCGAGACCATGCGCGACAGGCTGATCGTCGGCCTCGACGTGCCGACGCTGAAAGAGGCCGAGAAGGCGGTGCGCGAGCTCGAAGGCACCGTCTCCTTCTACAAGATCGGCTATCAGCTCGCCTTTGCCGGCGGGCTGGATTTCGCGCGCGAGCTGGCCCGCGGCGGCACCAAGGTCTTCCTCGACATGAAGCTGCTCGACATCGACAACACGGTGGCCAAGGGCGTCGAGAACATCGTCAGGATGGGCGTCTCGATGCTGACGCTGCATGCCTACCCCAAGGCGATGAAGGCGGCGGTCGAGGCGGCCAAGGGCAGCGAGCTCTGCCTGCTTGCGGTGACGGTGCTCACCTCGATGGACGAGCAGGACATGATCGACGCCGGCTACGAGTATGATCCGCACACGCTGGTGCTGCGACGCGCCGAACAGGCGCTGCATGCCGGCATGGGCGGCATCGTCTGCTCGGCCGAGGAGGCTGAAGCCGCGCGCCGGATCGTCGGTCCCGACATGGCTGTCGTCACGCCGGGTATACGGCCGAGCGGCAGCGACCATGGCGACCAGAAGCGCGTGGTGACGCCGGCGCAGGCGATCCGCAACGGCTCCAGCCACCTCGTCGTTGGCCGACCCATTGTCGCCGCTGCCGACAGGCGGGCGGCGGCCGAAGCGATCCTGACCGAGATGCAATCGGCATAGCGCCGACCCTCGCGCACGAACCGAAACAGGAGAAAATCATGCCAAAGGGATACTGGATCGCTCGCGTCGACGTGCGCGACGCCGAGGGCTACAAGGATTATGTCGCCGCCGCCAAGCTCGCCTTCGACCGTTTTGGCGCGAAATTCCTGGCGCGCGGCGGCGAGCATGAAAAGGCCGAGGGCCCTGGCCGCGCGCGCAACGTGATCATCGAATTCGAATCGTTTGCCGCGGCGCATGACTGCTACCATTCGCCGGAATATCAGCGCGCCGTCGCCATCCGCCAGAAAGTGGCCGACGGCGAAATCGTGCTGGTCGAGGGCGTCTAGCGAAGTAGCCTATTCGCTGCCGTTTCGGCCATCGCGTCGGCGAGGCTCATGCCCCACTGCCTGCGGCAATAATCGCGAAAATCGAAGCAGGGCAGGCCGGGGCAGACTTCGAACTCGATGAGGTGGACCGTATCGTCGGCCTCGACTCGAAAATCGACCGAGAAGACGTCCTTCAGGCCAACCCCGGCGGTCAGCTTTTGCGCGATGGCGCGGATTGCCCGATCGGCCGCTGGCTGGCTGGCGGCGACCGGCTCGAGTTCCGGTTCGGCATAGATGCCAGCGTCCCTGGCGGCCTGGCCGGTATCGCCGTAGAGCGCCATCGAGTCGGCCATGGTCTGGAAGTCGCCGCCGGAATCGACGAAGGCGATGCCGAGCGCCTCGACGCCGGTTTCCGGCTTCAGCCCGAGGAAGCTTGCCCGCACATTGCGGCCGGCGACATAGGGCTGGACGACGACATCGTCGCGATAGCCGGCAAAGACACGCCGGCTAAGCTCCAGCGCGTGGCCGAGTTCGGTGATCCGCGAATCCGCCCAGATGCCGATCTTAGCGCCGAGACGGTTGGGCTTGACGAACCAGCCGGCGGCCGAGGCCGGCGGCTCGACCAGCCACGCGCCGTTGCGTGCGAGGCCGACAGCCGGCACCGGCAGGCCTAGTGCCGCGAGCACGGCACCGGAGCGGAACTTGTCTTGGCAGAGCGCGAACAACGAGTCGTCGGCGCCGATCGTCCGCAGGCCGTTCAGCCGCGCCAGCGCAGGCGAGGCGCCGCCCCGGAAATAGGCGACGCCGTCGGTCAGCGTCCAGACCAGGGTCGCCCTGGGATCGGCCTTCGCCAGCACGGTCGCGGCGTCGTCCAGTTCGGCGGCCATGAAGGCGAGGCCACGCTTTCCGCAAGCGGCGGCTAGCTCGCCGAATTCGGGCGCGAGATCGGTCGACTGCGCCAGATAAGACGAAATCTCGGTGGCGCGTTCCGTCGGGTAGCCCTCGGCGACGAGCCTGTCGAAACACGCCTTCACCGGCTCATGGACAAGGATCAGCGTCGGCTGGCTGTGCGGCATGGAATGGACTGCTCCGGCAAATCAGCCCCTACCATCGCATGGCTGGCTCGGCAGGCTTGCGGGAAACCGACCGGGCCGGACGATAATCCGCAAGCCGCTCAGGCGATCAGCACGCGCGGCTCGAAGCGGCCCCTGACCGGGATGTCGAGCAGGAATGTCATGCCAGCTTGAGGGTCCAGCGCTCGCTGCTTGTCATCCTTGCCCTTCCAGGCCGACGTCACCGCGATCCGGTCACCCTTTTGGCCGATAAAGGCGGGGCAGGACGGCTGCGTTACCGGCATCGGTATCTCGCGCAGCAGCGCGCCGTCCGGCGCATAGGCCTTCACCGCCTTGCCGCCCCAGACCGCGTTCCACAGCACGCCGTCGCGGTCGACGATGGAGCCGTCGACATAGCCCTTGGAGGAGCGATGGTCGACGAACACTTTCGGCTCGCCTGTCGGCAGGCCGGTCGCCGGATCGCAGGCGACGCGCATCAGAAGCCCGGTCGAGGTGTCGGTGTAATAGGCGGTCGCGCCGTCCTCCGAAAAACAGATCGAGTTCGACACGGTGACGTCCGAAAACAGGCGGCGAAGCTCGCCCTTGAAGAACCAGTAGATCGCGCCGGCGCCCTTCGCCTCGTCCTTGCCCATCGTGCCGGTCCAGAAGGCGCCACAGGGATGGACACGGGAATCGTTGGAGCGGGTAAGTGGATTGTCGGCCTCGATCGGCGTGTGCAGCCTCAGCTTGCCGGTCTTGACGTCCCTGACCTGCAGGCCGACCTCCGTGGCGATCAGCTGGCGCTCATCGTCGATCACGGCGATGGCGCTGGCCATCACGCCGAGATCATGGATTTTCAGCGCGCCGGCGAGCGGCTTTTCCAGAAGCCTGCCGTTGACGATGTCGAACCAGAACAGCGTGTCGGTGGCGGGATCGTAGCTCGGACCCTCGCCGAGCTCGCAGATATGGTCGCTGAGAACCGAAACGCTATCCATCATGCTCCTCCGAAGGCTTCGTCCCAGGCGGCGACTGCGGCGCGGGCGCGCTGCGCCACGTCCTCGACGCTGGCGCCCGGCTTGTAGAGGCTCGATCCCAGGCCGAACACGCTGACGCCGACCGTCTTGTAGCCGGCAAAATCCTTGTCGGAAACGCCGCCGACGGCGCCGATCAGCGTCGTCGCCGGCAGCACGGCGCGGATCGCCGAAATGCCGGCGGCGCCCAGCACGCTTGCCGGAAAGAATTTCAGCGCCGAGGCGCCAAGCTTTATGGCCTGGAAGGCTTCGGTGGGCGTGAACACGCCCGGCATGGTCACCATGCCGTGATGCATGGCGCGGCCCATGACCTCGGCATCGATGTTGGGGCTGACCAGCAGCCGGCCGCCGGCCTTGTGCAAGGCATCCACATCGGCGGCGGTCAGCACCGTGCCGGCGCCGACCAGTGCGGTCTCGGGCAAAGCTTCGGCGATACTGGCGATGGAGGCGAACGGCTGTGGCGAGTTGAGCGGCACCTCGATCGCCTCGATGCCGGCGTCATGAACCGCCTGGCCGATCGCCACCGCCTCGCCGGGCTTCAGCCCGCGCAGGATCGCGACCAGGCCGCGTCTCAATTTCGGAAAGGGCGCTGTCTGCGTCACGCGACACCTCCAATCATGCCGTTCTCGCGCGCGGCCTCGACAAGGCCGGCGCGCACCGCTTCATCCGCGTCGACGATCCGGAAGGCAAGGCCGGCAAAGCCAAGAACGGCACCGTAAAGCGCGGCCAGCGCGCCGGAGGCGATCAGGACGACCGGCGCCTCGCCGGCGCCATAGCGGCGTTTGGCCGAAGCGATCTCGCCGCCGATGAGCAGTCCGGACAGGCACGCCGCCGCCTCGTCGGATTTCAAGTCCTGCAGCAGCCCGGCGGCGCGGATCGCAAACAGTTTCGAGGTCACGTCGCCGCCCTCGCCCAGCGCTTGGCTGCACCATTGACGGAAAAACGGGCTGTCCGCCGCGACCGGAGCCGGATGCTCGCCGAGCGAATGTTTCAGGATGGAATGCGCGGCCAACACGGAAAACAATTCGCCTGTCGGCCAGGTGCCGAAGCCGGCGACCGCGCCGTCCTCGACGACGACCCACTTGGAATGCGTGCCCGGCATGCAGACGAGATGGCGGCCCTTTGCCGGCAAACCGGCGCCGGCAAGCTGCGTTTCCTCGCCGCGCATGACATCCGGCGCGTCGGCCAGCCGCTGGGCGAGGCCCGGCACGATGCGGATGTCGCGGCGCTGGCCCTCGACGCGGGTTGCCTCGCCAAGAATGGCGCCGATCGGCGCCGGCACGGTGACATAGGGCGCCTCGATCCAGCCCTGGCGGGAACCAGCCATGCCGCAGATGATGACGGGCAAGGCCTCCGGTGCGCCCATGGCGGCAAGGTGGCCTTCCAGCACCGTCGCAAAGCCTTTCTCGCGCGCCGTGATCAGCCCGTCGTCGCCGCGCCGCTCGGCAAGCATCTTGCCGGTACCATCGAGCAGCCAGGCCCTTAGCCTTGTCGTGCCCCAGTCGAAGGCGGCGACCGCCGGCGCGCCGCTCACAGGAAGCCTCCGTCGACGATCAGCATTTGGGCCGTCAGCATGCGCGAGGCATCCGAGGCCAGGAACAGCACCGTGCCGACGATATCGTCGGGCTGCATGACTTGCCTGATGCATTGCTTGGCGACATGGGCGGCGAGCGCCTCTTCGGTGACCCAAAGCTCCCGCTGCCGTTCGGTGACCACCCAGCCCGGCGCGACCGCGTTGACGCGGATGCCGTCGGCGCCGAGCTTGCCGGCCAGGCCCTTGCTGAGGCCGAGTATGCCGGCCTTGGCGGCGGTGTAGGCCGGCATGTCCGGATGGTTGATGAGATAGGAGGTCGAGGTGAAGTTGATGATCGAGCCGCCGCCGGCGCGCTTCATGCCCGGCGCCACCGCCTGGGCAGTGAAGAAATGCGGCCGAAGGTTGATGGCGAGATTGTTGTCCCAGAACTCGACCGTGACGTCCTTCACTTCATGGCGATCGTCGAGCGCGGCGTTGTTGACCAGCGCGGTGATATCGCCATGCGCTTGCGATGCCTTTGCCACCGCCGCACGCAGCGCCTCGACGTCGCGCAGGTCGGTCTTGAGGTAGAGCGGGCGGCGGCCGAGCTCCTTTTCCAGGCGGTCGGCAAGCGTCGTGCTGGGCTTGTCGGCGATATCGATGAACGCGACCTTCGCGCCTTGCCGCATGAAGCCCTCGGTCAGCGCCGCGCCGATACCGGAACCGCCGCCGGTGATCAGCACCGAGGCGCCGTCGAGGTCGGCGAAACGCGCCGATGGCATCATGATTTCTTTCTCCCTTTGGCCGGCGCGCATCCTAGCCATGCCGGCCCCGGGGGCAAGGGAGAAACGGCGGATTCAGCCGCTTATGTCTGACAAAATGAACGCCGCCCCAGGCGGCGGGCAGATCGGGTCTGTCAGATCGCCTTGGCGCGCAACGCGCCACGATAGGAATCGCGGAGATAGCCGAGCGTGGCGTCGGCATCGGCCGGCTTGCCGAACAGATAGCCCTGGCCGCCGGCGCAGCCGAACTGGACCAGGCGGTCGGCCTGCGCTTCCTCCTCGATGCCTTCGGCCACAACGTCCATGCCGAGCCCTTCGCACATGGCGAGAATGGCGCGGATGATGTGCTCGGACGGCCTGTCGTCGAGGATGGAGGAGACGAAGGCGCGGTCGATCTTCAGCTTGTCGAAATGGAACTCGCGCAGACGCCCGAGCGAGGACTGGCCGGTGCCGAAATCGTCGAGCGAGACGCGGATGCCGACCCGGCGCAGATCCTCGACGATCTTCTCGGCCGAAGCCGGATCGGTCATCAGGCCGGTTTCGGTGATCTCGATCTCCAGCCGGCGCGGATCGAAGCCGGTGCGCTCGAGAATAGCGAGAATGTGCAGGCCGGTGTTCTGGTCGACCAGCTGCGACGGCGACAGGTTGAAGGACAAAAACAGGTCCTTCGGCCAGCTGCGCGCCGCCTCGGTCGCCTTGCGCAGCACAAGCTGCGACAGCGGACCGATGATGCCGCGCTCCTCGGCGATCGGAATGAAGACGCTCGGCGGCACCATGCCGAGATCGCGGTCGGTCCAGCGGGCCAGCGTCTCGAAGCCGATGGTGCGGCGGCTGTTGAGATCGACGATGGGCTGGAAATGCGGCTCGACCTCGCCGGCCGAGACGGCGCGGCGCAACGCCTGCTCGATGCGGGTGACGCGCTTGGCCGCCTCCTCCATCTCGCGGGTGTAGACGACGACGCGGCCGCGGCCCGAGCGCTTGGCGTGGTAGAGCGCGGTCTCGGCCTTGTTGATCAGGATCTCGGTGGTCTCGTCACCGGAATAGAACAGCGAGCAGCCGACCGAGGCCGACAGCCTGGCGGTGCGCTCGCCGACATCATAGGGCGCCGACAGGATCTCGATCAGCATGCGCGACTTCTCGGCCGCCTGCTCTTCGCTGAACACCATGGGATAGAGGAAGGCGAACTCGTCGGCGCCGATGCGGCAGACGGTGGAGTAACCGTCCATCGAGGCGCGCAGCCGCATCGCCACCTGGATCAGGATGTCGTCGCCGGCCTTGTGGCCGAACAGGTCGTTGATCGGCTTGAAGCCGTCGAGGTCGAGGATGCCGACGGTGAAGGGCGCAGGATCGTCGGCGCGGTCGCTGATCAGGCGATCGACCTTGTCGAAGAAGCGAAGATGGTTGCCAAGCCCGGTCAGCGGATCGGTGAAGGCCAGATCCATGTTTTCCCTGCCTGGCTGCCCGGTGCCAAACGTCGTTTGCATCATGTCCCTGTTCTGACGGCGGAATTTGTAACCAGACTGGCAGCAAAGCGTTTAGGAAAGGTATCGGAAAAATCGATTTTCCCGATGACCCCAAAAAAGGGCCATGCTCCGGTTAGCCGACTTGCCTGACGCGATGGAGCTCGACGGGCTTCCCATGCTTTCTGCGACAGGCTCGAGCCAGTCCGGAGGGGATCGGCTTAAACCTGGCCTTAACGGCTTCAATAAATAGTAAAGCGGCCCGGAGACGCCGGCATTGGGGCCGGCATCGGCGCGGCCGAAGGGCCGGGCACCGGAGACAGACATGCCACACGAAATCCGCAACGAGCCGGCGATCGCCGTGCTGCTGCCTTGCCACAATGAGGAGCTGACGGTCGGCGAGGTCGTGCGGCGCTTCCGGGAAACGCTGCCGTCCGCAATGATCTATGTCTATGACAACAATTCGAAAGACCTGACAGCGCTCAGGGCCCGCGCGGCCGGCGCCGTGGTCGTGCGCGAACCGCGCCAGGGCAAGGGCAATGTGGTGCGCCGCATGTTCGCCGACATCGAGGCCGACATCTATGTGATGGCCGACGGCGACGGCACCTATGCGCCGGAAGATGCGCCGCAGCTGATCAACACGCTTTTGACCGAGCGCTGCGACATGGTGGTGGGCACCAGGCGCGGCGTGACCGACGATGCCGGCCGCTCCGGCCACGCCTTCGGCAACCGCGTTTTCAACCGCCTCTACACGAGCCTGTTTGGCGCCGATTTCACCGACATCTTTTCCGGTTACCGGGTCTTTTCGCGGCGCTTCGTCAAGAGCTTCCCGGCGGTTTCCGGCGGCTTCGAGATCGAGACCGAAATGTCGGTCCATGCCTCGCAGCTCAAGCTGCCGGTGAACGAAATGGCGCTCGACTACGGCCGCCGCCCGGAAGGTTCGTCGTCAAAGCTGTCGACATTCAGGGACGGCGCCAGGATCCTGTGGATGTTCGCCATGCTGGTGAAGGAGACGCAGCCGCTGCGGTTTTTCGGCACGTTCGCCCTGTTCTTCCTGGCGGCCAGCGTCGGCCTGATGATCCCGGTGCTGGTCGAATTCGCCGAGACGGGGCTTGTGCCGCGCATGCCGACCTGGGTGCTGTCGGTCGGGTTGCTGCTCTTGTCGATGCATTCGGCGGTGACCGGGCTGATCCTCGATTCGGTGTCGCGCGGCCGCGCCGAACAGAAGCGCATCTTCTATCTTTCGATCCCTGCCGGCCGCATCGGGCGGCGTGCAGGCGTCAACGAGCAGGCCTCCCCGAAGAGAGAGCCGGGCAAGGCCTCGCGGGCGGCCTGATGGGCCGGCTTACCCGCTTCGTCCTTGCTGGCGGCATCGGCTTCGTCGCCGACGCGGCCGCGCTCTGGCTGCTGCTTGCCGTCACGCCGCTCGGACCGCTGGTGGCGCGCGTGCTTTCGATCGGCTTCGCGCTCACCGTCACCTGGCAGATCAACCGGCATCTCACTTTCGCGCCGTCGAGCCGGGGCATCGCGCAAGAGGGCGCGCGCTATGGCAGCGTCGGCGTCGCCACCAGCATCGTCAATTATCTCGTCTACTGCGCCATCCTGTTCGCGCTGCCCGCCCTGCCGCCGCTGGCGGCGCTGGTGATCGCCTCGCTGGCTGCGATGGCGCTGTCCTTTCTCGGCTACTACCGGCTGGTCTTCGACCGGTAGCTTCTGGCCGATTGGCAGAAGCCTTCGAGTTCCTTATATCGGCGACAGAGATCGTGCCGGAGACCCTGCATGCCGCTGAAAATCGCCGTCCAGATGGACCATGTCTCGACCGTGTCGATCGCCGGCGACACGAGCTTCGCGCTGTCGCTGGAGGCGCAGCGGCGCGGCCACAAGCTCTTCCACTACACGCCCGACCGCCTGTCGATGCGTGACGGCAAGGTGTTCGCGCGCGTCGAGGAGATGCAGGTGCGCGACGAGAAGGGCAACCACTATTCGCTGGGCGATCCGGTGCGCACCGACCTTTCGGAGATGGACGTGGTGCTGCTGCGCCAGGATCCGCCCTTCGACATGAACTACATCACCACCACGCATATCCTGGAACGCATCCATCCGAAGACGCTGGTGGTCAACGATCCCGCCTGGGTGCGCAACAGCCCGGAAAAGATCTTCGTCACCGAGTTCCCGGACCTGATGCCGGACACGCTGATCACCAAGGATCCGCAGGAGGTCGCAGCCTTCCGCAAGGAGTTCGGCGACATCATCGTCAAGCCGCTCTATGGCAATGGCGGCGCCGGCATCTTCCATTTGCACGAGGCCGACCGCAACCTCGCCTCGCTGCTCGAAATGTTCGGCCAGCTGTTCCGCGAGCCCTATATCGTGCAGCGCTATCTCAAGGATGTGCGCAAGGGCGACAAGCGCATCATCCTGATCGACGGCGAGCCAGTGGGCGCCATCAACCGCGTGCCGGCCGAGCACGATTCGCGCTCCAACATGCATGTCGGCGGCCGCGCCGAGAAGACCGAGCTGACGGAGCGCGAGCGCGAGATCTGTGCCCGCATCGGCCCGGCGCTAAGGGAGCGCGGCTTCATCCTGGTCGGCATCGACGTGATCGGCGACTACATGACCGAGATCAACGTCACCTCGCCGACCGGCATTCGCGAAGTGCGGCGTTTCGGCGGCGCGGATATCGCTGCCCTGTTCTGGGATTGCGTGGAAGGGAAGCGGAGCTAGGCCCTTCTCGGATAGGCCCGCTGGGGCGCTACACTATGGCTTTTCCAAAGTCCCAGCAGCCGTGTGAAGAAGGTGACTATCAATGCCAACTTCGCAATACGCTCAACGACTTTTATGAGTGTTGTCTCAAGTAAAAATGAACTATTTTGGCGCAATACTCAAATCTTGGAAAATAAAACGAGACGCCGTTAGGATTTTTTGTGTCTGGATTCTCAAACCTTGCCCAGTCTTGATAGTCGGAGACGATATAGACCTCGTCTCTCTCGTTTCTGGTGCCTATGCTCGGAACCTCTGTTGAAATGCTCGTCATTTCGCGGGACCCTATTGTCGGGGATCCTACTCACGGGGCAGGATTTGTCATTCACGAAATAGCACCCTGACAGTTGGTCGCCGGCCTGGAAAAGGCGATGCTGGGGTAACGGTTGCCCGCGATCCCGCACCGCCGATACCAGAGCTCTGGTGAGCTTTTTAAACGCCGCGCCGTGATGGCCCATCGAAGTGTCCGCTGAGCGCCATGTTCGGATCTACGCGGGGCCAAGCGTGAACGTCTCCAGTCCAGACGGACGAACGTGCGCCTTGGGTGCGCAATGAGCAGTTTTCAATCCAGACGCTAACCAGGTCGTCGGAGCCCCAACGCAGAGCTGCGAAACTCATTGGCCCAGCGTGTCCAGCGCCCTTTGCGCTGCGATGAGGTCGACGACCGGATATCTGGTTTCAAACGTGTCGATCACGGATCGTAGGCGCGTCTCGGCGTCATTGACACGACCTTGTCGTGCGAGAACTGGTGCTAGTTGAGTTATGGCGCGGAGTTCAAAAAGTCGCGCTTTCTGCCGCTTTGAAGTAGCAATTGCTGTTTCGAATAGGTGTGTGGCACCCATCAGGTCATCTCTGCCCGCGGCGATTTGGCCACGAAGCCGGATGCATTCTGCTAGGTAGCTCGCCTCGTCCGTATCGAAAACGAGGGTATCGACATCATCAAGCGTTTGCGATGCCTCTTCGATGCGACCGGCCCGCAGGAGAAGATCACAAAGTTCGCACGCTTTCTCAGGGGTATGAAATACGACGCCCTGCCCGCGCCAAAGAACCATACTCTCCCGAGCGTCATCGATGCCGGCATCCAGTTCGCCTAAATGCGAGCGGGCATGGCCACGCCACCTGATGCCGCTGCTTCGACGCGCCGTGTAGCCATGCCGTTCGCAAATCTCGACGATCTTCCTTGCGTTATCGAGTACTTCCTCATATTGACCGAGCAGCGCGCACAATTGGCACTGCACGAGAAGATGCCACGCGAGGTCGAAAGGCTTATCGAGCTGGTCAAAATTGCGCATCAGGCGCTCTTTCTCTTCGACTGCAGCATCAAAGAAACCCAGTATGATCAGCGATTCGCTAAAATATGCCTGGGCAGACACACGTTGATCTGCACCAGCGAACGAAATGCGATGACTTGGGTCAACCCGATCAATCAGATCTAAGGCCTTGCGCAAGGCCTCCGCTGCCAGCGGCTCTTCTCCCCGGTTAGAATGAGCGATCCCCTTTGTTGCCCAAAGACCACTCAGATAGGCCGTTGGAAGGAGATCGGCACAGTTTGCGAGCTGTTCTTCGGCCAGGGTCAGGTAATCGTGATTGCGCCCAGTGGCATAAAAAAATGGAGCGACTGAAAGCGCAACGTCACATTGCAATTCGACCGATGCGGTGTTCGCGGCGGCAAGACGTGCATCTTCAAGCGTCTTCCCAAGGCGCTCAGAACGATACCCTTCAGCCTGCATCAAGGCATTGGCCATCGCAAGGTGGAGATGTGTCACCCGTTCGGCGCCGCCCGGGGCGTCGCCAAGTCTCCTGCTGCAGTCAATAGCACTGGTAAAGTGCGACACGGCTTCGCGGGTGGCCGCTCTGGCCAGGGCGGCCCCTCCCGCCTTTTGCCAGTGATCGAGCGCGCCCGCCCAATCCCCCGCTTCCTGAAAGTGGTGCGCGAGGAGTTCGGGTTGCGCCTCACTGATCTCGGGCCACCTTTCCTCCAACACATCTGCGACACGCTTATGTAGCTCCTGGCGCTTAGCGCGCAGCAGCGTGCCATACGCTGCGTCCTGAACGAGCGCATGCTTGAAGAGGTAAGTGGCCAGTGGCCGCGTCCCGCGGCAGAACACCAGACCGGCGCCGACGAGTTGATCCAGTGCGCCATTTAGTTCAGCGGCATTTCGCTGTGCGACCGCTGCCAGCAATTCGTAGGAGAACTCCCGACCGAGAACCGCGCCGATTTGTGCGGCCTCCTTAACGGTTGAGCCGAGGCGATCGAGCCGCGCCATCAACGAGGCATGCAGCGTGGCGGGCACGTTCAACGCCGTCGCAGCAGCTCTTGAGAGCACTGCCGTGGCGTTGCCGCCCTCCAGCACTGCCTTGGTCAGCTCCTCGACGAACAGTGGCACCCCATCAGTGCGCTCGATGATCTCCGCGACAACGTCGCTCGGCAGCTCTCCGGTGCCGACGACCCGCTGGACCAGCGCAGCACCTTCACGACGGTCGAGCCGATTGAGGACAAGAACCGTGACGTGTGCCTGCCCGGTCCACGGCGGTTGAAACTCGGGGCGGAACGTGAGGAGAAGCAACACTGGCAGGTGCGGCACCCGCTCGATCACCAAGTCGAGCAGCTCGCGCGAGCTGGGGTCGATCCAGTGCACATCCTCGAAGAGCATCAGCACCGGACCTTTTCGCGCCAGGTCTTCGAGCTGCCGGAGCAGCGCATCGAAGGTTTTCTCTTTGCACCGGACCTTTTCGCGCCAGGTCTTCGAGCTGCCGGAGCAGCGCATCGAAGGTTTTCTCTTTCTGACGCTGGGGCGTCAGTTGGAGGGGCGGAAAGCGGCCTTCGGTCGGCAATGACAACAGCTCGGCCAGCAGCGCCCCGTCCTCCGGCGAAGCCGGGGCGAGCAGGCCGGCGAGCTTTTCCAGCTTCGTCTCTGGCGGGTCGTCGCGCTCCAACCCGGCGGCACGTTCTAGCTGCGCAATGGTCGGGTGGAGCGCGCTGTCTTGATGGTGCGGCGAACAGAAATAGCGCAAGCGGGTGTGTGGCTCATTCTGGATCCGCTCCTGCAAGGTGACGGTGAGGCGCGACTTTCCGATGCCGGGCTCGCCTGAGAGCAGCACCACACGACCTTCACCACTTTTCGCGCGATGCCAGTGGCGCTGCAGCAGGTCGACCTCCTCCTCACGCCCGACCAGCGGCGTGGGCGTCGCCCCGTGCAGCGCCTCGAACCGGCTTTCGACAGCGCTCTCACGAACCACTTGATAGGGATGGATCGGCTCCGGAAAGCCTTTCACCTCGACGGCGCCAAGATCCCGATATTCGAAAAGACCGCCGACCAGCTGCCGCGTTTGCGGCCCGATCACGACCGCGTCGGGTTCAGCAAGAGCTTGCAGGCGGGCGGCGAGGTTCGGCGTCTCGCCCACGACGCCGCGCTCTTGCCCTTCGCCGGCGGTGATCAGATCGCCAACGACGACCTGCCCGGTGCCGACGCCGATACGAACCCGCAATGGCTCGGGCTCTTGGAGTTGCCTAACGGCATCGACGAGAGCGAGGCCAGCGCGCACCGCCTGCTCGGCGGCGTTCTCGTGCGCTTGCGGGTAGCCGAAATACACCAAAACTCCGTCGCCCATATACTTGGCGACAAAGCCGCCGAAGTGAGCGACCGTATCGGCGACACAGCGGTGATACGCACCGATGATCTCACGCAGATCCTCTGGATCGAGACGCGACGCGAGCGCCGTCGAACCAACGAGATCCACGAACATGACAGTCAGCTGTCGACGCTCCGCGCTTAGCTCCCGGGTGCGGCTCTGAGCCGCGATGTCATCGGTGCTCGGGTCGGGATGGCTTGACGAGGGCGCCAGCCCCACTACCGCCTTGCGGAATCGCTTGCGATGACCGAGGAGCATACCGAGCTTCTCGAGGTCGGCATCGGTCAGCTCCGGCAGGACTTCCGCGTCGATCGCGTTGTCGCGAAATGCCTGCTCGTATTGCTGGAGCCCGAGGCCTCGCAACCAAGCGGCAACGTCCACACCAGCTCTCCTAAGGCTGAATTCGGGTCCCTCAGCTGCAATATTAACTCAGATGCCAGGGAAATGCTGTAGACCCGGATTTCTGTCGAAGCTGGAGGTCCTCTAGAAGAATTGGGGGCTTGGAGTCCGACATGGTTGCCGCGGCGGTGACAGCTTTTGTGAAGGGTTACGGATGCCGGCCCTCTACTGAGGTGCCGTGGCTCCGGG
>NZ_LPVS01000052.1:0-7284 GCF_014843905.1 Mesorhizobium silamurunense
CTTGCCGGACGACGAGCTCGCGCTGGCACAGAAAACCGGTCGCCTGCGGCGTAACTCGCTGGGGTACTCGGCAGACACCTGCAAAACCCTGATCGGTTTCGGCGCGTCAGCTACGGCCGCGTCGGCGAGGGGTACGTCCAGAACGAGGTTACACGGGATTCTTACACTCGGCTGCTGGCCGTCTGGCGACGTCAAAGGGCTACCGTCTCACCGACGAAGACCGCGTGCGAGCCACAATCATCGAGCGATTAATGTGCGATCTCGAGGCGGATGTGCCGGCAATCTGTGCCGCCCACGGATCCGATCCGATCCGTTTTCTCGATTCAGACTTGGCGATGCTGGCCGAGGACGGGATATTGGACATCGAAAAGGGTTTCATTGAGAGATCACCGCCCGTCGCTAACGGCATGCTCCATCAAGTCACAGCAGTGGCCTTGGGCAGCTTGGCGATGTTTTCGACGAGCGTTCCGTGACAGCGTGGTAGTAGCAATCCTTTCGAACGGGACCTTCCTTAAGAAACCGCCTTTCTGCAGCTCAATTCCGGCAGCAGGTTGACGACTTGATCGACATGCCCGAGTGGCTGGCCAATCTGCCCTCCCGTTTCCTTCACCAAATGGTGGCCACCTGTCGAACGGCCCGCGAAAAGGAATTCGCCGCGCTGACCAATGACGAGGCAGGGCGGATCGAGGCGATCTACGCGCAAAACTTTGGTGCCGATTGAAGGCGTGATCATCATAAGGATCGATCTTTAGTCCGACGGTTCGGCGATCCCCTTATCCCTGCCTGGTCTCCTGGGCGTGCGCCCGACACATGCACGAGCCTTCCTCCCGGGTCTGACGGGCCGCAGATCGTCGCCGCGGCCCGAAGCCGCTTGACAAGCTAGCGCAAGCCCGTTCAACCTAGGGCATTCACCAGGGGAGTCCCGGCAAGGGGCTGAGATACTGCTGGCTTTCGCGGCGCAGTGACCCGTTGAACCTGATCCAGTTCATACTGGCGTAGGGACGGTGCAAGCGCTTTGCGGGAGTTTACGCCCGAGGCCTGTCGCAAGCAGGGCGGCCAAAGCGTCTTTTCATCCTTCCGGCACAGAACTGGGTCTCCAATGCATGAGCAAAGGAGCCTCACGATGAATGCCCTCACCCCCGCCGTGTCGACGGGACCGCTGCCCGCCTCACGAAAAATCCACAAGCCCGGTGCCATCCACCCGCAGATCAGGGTGCCTATGCGCGAAATCTCCGTCCATCCAACGGCCGGCGAACCGCCCGTCACCGTCTACGATCCGTCCGGCCCCTATACAGACCCGACTGTCGAAACCAGCATCGAAAAGGGCCTCGCACGGCTTCGCCACGAATGGATTACGGCGCGAGGTGACGTCGAGGCCTATGACGGCCGCCATGTGCAGCCGGAAGACAATGGCTTTGCGACGGGCGAGCGCCTGACGCCGGAATTTCCTGCTCGCAACCGGCCACTCAGGGCCAAGGCAGGCAAGGCGGTGACCCAGCTTGCCTATGCGCGCGCCGGCATCATCACGCCCGAGATGGAGTTCGTCGCCATCCGCGAGAACCTCGGCCGCGAGATCGCCCGCGGCAAGCTGCCCCGCGACAGCGAAGCCTTCGGCGCGGTGATCCCCGACTTCGTCACCCCGGAATTCGTGCGCGATGAGGTGGCGCGTGGACGGGCCATAATTCCGGCAAACATCAACCATCCCGAGAGCGAGCCGATGATCATCGGTCGCAATTTCCTGGTGAAGATCAACGCCAATATCGGCAACTCGGCGGTCACCTCGTCGATGGCCGAAGAGGTCGAAAAGATGGTCTGGGCGATCCGCTGGGGCGCCGACACGGTGATGGACCTGTCTACGGGCCGCAACATCCACAACATTCGCGAATGGATCGTGCGCAATGCGCCGGTGCCGATCGGCACGGTGCCGCTTTACCAGGCGCTGGAAAAGGTCGGCGGCATCGCCGAGGACCTGACCTGGGAGGTGTATCGCGACACGCTGATCGAGCAGGCCGAACAGGGCGTCGACTATTTCACCATCCATGCCGGTGTTCGACTGCACTATATCCCGCTGACCGTCGACCGGGTCACGGGCATCGTCTCTCGCGGCGGCTCGATCATGGCCAAATGGTGCCTGCACCATCACCGGGAGAGCTTCCTCTATGAGCATTTCGACGAAATCTGCGACATCTGCCGCGCCTATGACGTGTCCTTTTCGCTCGGCGACGGCCTTCGTCCCGGCTCAATCGCCGACGCCAATGACAGAGCACAATTCGCCGAGTTGGAGACGCTCGGCGAGCTGACGCAGATCGCCTGGGCGAAGGATTGCCAGGTGATGATCGAAGGCCCCGGCCACGTGCCGATGCACAAGGTCAAGCAGAACATGGACAAGCAGCTCGCCGTCTGCGGCGAGGCGCCGTTCTATACGCTGGGGCCGCTGACGACCGACATCGCACCAGGTTACGACCACATCACCTCCGGCATCGGTGCGGCGATGATCGGCTGGTTCGGCACGGCCATGCTCTGCTACGTCACGCCGAAGGAACATCTCGGGCTTCCCGATCGCAATGACGTCAAGACCGGCGTGATCACCTACAAGATCGCCGCGCATGCCGCCGACCTGGCGAAGGGGCACCCGGCGGCGAAAGTCAGGGATGATGCCCTTTCCCGCGCGCGCTTCGAGTTCCGCTGGGAGGACCAGTTCAACCTGTCGCTCGATCCCGAAACAGCGCGTTCCTTCCACGACGAGACCTTGCCGAAGGAAGCGCACAAGCTGGCGCATTTCTGCTCGATGTGCGGGCCGAAATTCTGCTCCATGCGCATTTCTCACGACATCCGCGCCGAGGCCCAAAAGGAGGGCATGGCGGCGATGGCGGCGAAATACCGCGAGGGCGGCGATCTCTACATGCCAGTTGGCGAGACCGACGCACCGCTCATGCCAGAGGCGCCGGAACCGTCATGAGAGTGCTGGTCAAAGGGGCCGGCGTCGCCGGCCTCACCGCCGCCTTCGAGCTCGCCGCCCGCGGCGCGACGGTCACAGTCGCCGAGACCCGGCATGGCATCGGTGGCAACGCATCGTGGTTCGCCGGCGGCATGCTGGCGCCATGGTGCGAGCGTGAAAGCGCTGAGCAGCCAGTGCTGGATCTCGGACGCGACGCCGCCGGCTGGTGGGATGCGGTGCTGCCGGGTCAGGTGACACGGGCCGGAACGCTGGTTGTTGCTGCACCGCGCGATGCGGGCGAGCTTGACCGGTTCGCAAGTCGCACGTCGGGCCATCGGCGTGTCAATGAGGACGAAATTGCGCTCCTGGAAACCGACCTCGCCGGCCGCTTCCGGCGCGGATTGCTCTTCCCCGATGAGGCTCATCTCGACCCGCGTCAGGCGATGGTGGCACTTCATGACAGGCTCGCAGCCATGGGTGTCGAGTTCCGCTTCGGCACCCACGCCCGGCATGTTTCCGGCTTCGATCGCCGGATCGATTGCACGGGGATGGCGGCAGAAGACGACGGGCTGCGCGGCGTTCGCGGCGAGATGCTGATCCTGCGCACGCCGGACATTTCGCTGTCGCGCCCGGTCCGGCTGCTACATCCGCGCTTTCCGCTCTATGTGGTACCGCGCACCGACCACCGTTTCATGGTTGGCGCGACGATGATCGAAAGCCAGTCCACAGGACCGGTCACGGCGCGTTCGATGATGGAGCTTTTGGGCGCGGCCTATGCTCTCCATCCGGCCTTCGGTGAGGCTGGCATCATTGAGACCGGCGCCGGCGTCCGTCCGGCCTTTCCCGACAACCTGCCGCGTGTCGAGGCATGTGGAAGCACCGTCGCGATCAACGGGCTCTATCGCCATGGTTTTCTCCTCGCCCCCGCCATGGCGCGCCAGGCGGCCGACCTGGTTTTCAATCAAGACGGAACCAAGGAACTTACTCATGAAGCTGATGGTCAACGGCGAAGCGCATGAGGTTGCCGCCACCACGCTGGCGGAGCTGCTTGCCGCGCTCGACTATGAGGGCGATTGGCTGGCAACGGCCGTCAATAGCGACCTCGTGCACAAAGCCGGGCGGGCGGAGTTCCAGTTGAGCGACGGCGACCGGATCGAAATCCTCTCGCCCATGCAGGGAGGCTAGCATGTTCGAACTTTTCGGGACGACGCTTGCCTCCCGGCTGCTTCTCGGCACGGCTCAATATCCTTCGCCTGCCATCCTTGCAGATGCGGTCAAGGCCTCGGGCACGTCGGTGGTGACCGTCTCGTTGCGCCGTGAAATGGCGGGCGGCAGGGCTGGCGAAAAATTCTGGTCGTTGATCCGATCGCTCGGCGTCAGAATCCTGCCCAACACCGCCGGCTGCCACTCCGTCCAGGAAGCGGTCACGACCGCGAAAATGGCGCGCGAAGTCTTCGGTACCAACTGGATCAAGCTCGAAGTGATCGGCAACCACGACACGCTACAACCAGATGTGTTCGGTCTGGTCGAAGCCGCCCGCATCCTGTGCGAGGACGGTTTTGCGGTACTTCCCTACACCACCGACGACCTTGTTGTCGCCGAGCGGCTGCTGGAGGCAGGCTGCAACGTCTTGATGCCGTGGTGCGCACCGATCGGTTCCGCGCTTGGGCCGGTCAACATCATGGCGCTGCGCTCGATGCGCGGACATTTCCCTGGCGTCCCGCTGATTGTAGATGCGGGGCTCGGACGACCGTCGCACGCGGCAACCGTCATGGAACTCGGCTTTGACGCCGTGCTCCTGAACACGGCGGTCGCCAGGGCGGCCGATCCGGTCGGCATGGCGCGTGCGTTCGGCAAGGCGGTCGAGGCCGGCCGTGAAGCTTTCAGTTCGGGAATGCTCGAACCGCGCGACGTCGCCGTGCCGTCGACACCGACGATCGGCAGGGCAGTTTTTTCATGAAGCTCGATCCCTTCTACCTGATCGTCGACAGCGCTGCCTGGATCGAGCGGCTGGTGCCACTCGGCGTCAAGCTGGTTCAGCTCCGCATCAAGACCATGGATCAGGCCGGGTTGCGCACCGAAATCCGCAAGGCGAAGGCCTTGTGTGCTCGACACCGGTGCCAGCTCATCGTCAACGATCATTGGCGGCTAGCGATCGAGGAAGGCTGCGACTTCGTGCATCTCGGCCAGGAGGATTTGCAGACCGCCGATCGTTCGCGGATTCGGGCAGCCGGCACCAGGCTCGGACTGAGCACCCATGATCATCTCGAACTGGAGACGGCCATGGCCGCCGAGCCCGACTACATCGCGCTCGGCCCCATCTACCCGACCATCCTGAAGAAGATGAAATGGACGCCGCAAGGGCTCGAACGGATCGCCGAATGGCGGGCATGCGTTGCTCCGATTCCATTGGTCGCCATTGGCGGCCTCAACCCGGAACGGCTCGATGGCGTCTTTGCGGCTGGCGCGGACAGCGCAGCAGTGGTGACCGACATCACCCTGAACGACGACCCCGAAGCGCGCACGCGGGAATGGATCGAAAAGACGGATCAATGGCGCTGAAGCGAGACCCGTATGTGCTTGTCGTCGGTGGCTCGGACTCCAGCGGGGGTGCCGGAATTGCGCGCGATATCGAGACGATCTCTTCGATTGGCGTGCGAACCTGCCTCGCCGTCACCGCGCTGACGGTGCAGACCCACGAAGCCGTCATGGAAATCCGTCGTTCGTCACCAAGCCTGGTGGCCGATCAGATGCGCGCCGCGCTGCAGGCCAACAAGGTGGCGGCCATCAAGATCGGCATGCTCGCAACGGCCGAGATCATCGTTACCGTTGCCGCAGTGCTGCGCGAAAATCCGCAGGTGCCGGCAATCCTCGACCCCGTGCTCGCCTCGACCTCAGGCCTGGCGCTGCTGGAAGCAGGTGCCATCGCCGTCATGAAGCGCAATCTGATGCCGCTTTGCCGTCTCGTCACACCCAATCTCATCGAACTTGCGCTTCTTATCGGGGCGGAACACGCGGTCGACGAGGACGGCGCAGTCAGGCAGGGCCAGGAACTGCTGGCCGCGGATGCGCAGGCCATTCTGATCAAAGGCGGTCATGGATCGGGACCCCGATCGACCGATATTCTGTTGCGCTGCGATCACGAACCAGTCCGCTTCGACACACCGCGCCTTGCTACGTCGATGCGCGGTACGGGATGCATGCTGGCCAGCGCGATTGCGGCGCATCTGGCAAAGGCAAGCCCGCTTGAAGACAGCGTGCGCAAAGGCAAAGGGTTTGTTTTCGAGAAGCTGCAAAATACACGACCCGCGGTGAAAGGGCCCGCGTGCTTGTCGTGAAATAGATCAATCCAATGGGAGCGAAACTGTCATGGACAACTCCGCCGACGGTGCCATCGCGCAGCCCGACACCTAAGGACGGTCTCCCTTGGCCTCAGTCGATTGCCGCGTTCACGAACTGCTTCTACGGCAGGAGCGGCACGAGCGGACCACGCTCAAACTGATCGCTTCCGACAACTTCGCCTCTTCGGCCGTGCTGGAAGCGACCGGTTCGATTTTCCCGAACAAGTACGCCGAGGGTATCGTCGATCAGCTTGAGAACCTCGCCATTGAGCGCTTGAAGGCGCTATTTGGCAGCTAACACGCCAACGTCCAGCCTTATTCCGGCTCGCCGGCAATCAGGCTGTCTATCGCGCGCTTTTGAGCCGGGGCGATAAAGTGATGGGGTTGCCCCTCCCCGGTGGCGGCCATCTCACTCATGGTTGGGCCGTCAACTTCTCCTGCACTGATTATAAGCGCGTCCCCTATGGCCTGCACGACAGATCTCTGCGTCCCGGCGGACGAGCCTGGCGCACCGATCCCGACCGAGGCGCATGAGCGATCATGAATGTCCTGGTCTAATGCGCCGGCGTCGCCCGCCTCACCGCCGCCTTCGAGCTCGCCATACGCGGCGCGGCAGTGACCGTTGCGGAGGCCTTGACTTGGTGGCAATGGGTCGCCGGCGCATGTTGACGCCGTGGTGCGCGCGTGAAAGCGCCGAGCAGCCGGTGCTGGATCTCGGATGTGACCCCGCCGACTGGTGTGATGCGGCAACGCCCGGCCAGGTAACGCGATCCGGACGTGGCCGCGCCGCGCTGGGTGATCTTGACCGGTTCGCCAGCCGCATCTCGGGGCGTGTCGACGATGGAGAGGAAATTACGCTCCTTGAGCCCGACCTCGCCCGCCGCTTCCGCCGCGGTTTGCTCTTCCGCGGCGAGGTCAATCTCGACCAGCGCCAGGTAATGGCGGCATTCATGACAGGCTTTCGGCCATGGGGCGTCGAATTCCGCTTCGGCGTCGACTTGGCCT
>NZ_LPVS01000055.1:0-44472 GCF_014843905.1 Mesorhizobium silamurunense
GCCGGCGCCCGAGCCCATCTTGCCCGCCGCGGTCTGGAAGGCGGCGATCACATCCGGGTTCTGGCCCATGCCGAGATAGTCGTTGGAGCACCATACGGTGATCTCCTGGGCGCGGCCGTTGGAACGCCAGATGGCGCGCGGAAACTTGCCCACCATGCGCTCGAGGTCGGCGAAAACGCGGTAGCGCCGCTCGGCATGGAGCTGGTCGATCGCGTCTTCGAAGAACCGCTGGTAATTCATGTCGAGCTCCTGTGCAGGAAGTGCTGCCGCGGACTGCGGCGGTTCGATCCGCTGGGCTCAACTTACGAACCAGGGGAAGGCTCCGCTTTGAGCTATGTCAAATTGGAGACGCGTGGATGCCTCCGGGTAGGCAGGTTTCCTCGACGCAAACCCGTCCAAAACTGATTCAAATCAAAGCGCGGAGTTCCAATTCGGCGCACGCTGGTCGGATGTGGAATCCAATAGCAAGCGCTCCGTTTGGCCGCAGCCTAGAACTAGCCGTTCTGGACGAGGAGGGCCTGCACGCGCTTGTATTTCCTTGCGAAAAAGGCAGTGAGGGATGGCGGCATGCCATTACCGGTATCCGCGTAGATATCCGGCCGACCCATTGGCGCGACTGGCACCTGGAGAAAGACCGGGAGGATCCTCCTCAGAACCCGTCCTAGAGCAATTCCAGGAAAAGTGTGAAACGGTTTTCCGTCCGGAATTGCGTCAAAACAAAGACTTAAAGCCCATTGCCTGAATCCGTTTCAGCGTGACGAGCTTTAGTGTTTAGGATCGGCGATCAATGCCATTCGGACAAGGTGTGAAAGACTGCTGGCGCCCATCTTGCTCATAAGGTTCGCCCGGTGGATTTCGACGGTGCGCGGGCTGATCCCAAGATCGTAGGCTATCGTCTTGTTCGGCAAACCCGAAACGAGACCGTCGAGCACCTGGCGTTCCCGCTCCGAGAGCATGGCCAGATTCTTCCGAATGTCGGCGGTTTGCGGGTGTGACGCAGCGGCATGGTTGCGGGTGTCCAGAGCCGAGCGAATTGCGTCGATCAGCACTTGGTCATCGAATGGCTTCTCGATGAAATCGGCGGCTCCCTCTTTCATCGCCTGCACTGCCAATGCGACATCCGCGTGTCCCGTCATGACGATGACTGGCACGGCATGGCCGTTAGCCTTCAGCTGCCGCAGGAACTCTATGCCGTCGATGCCGGGCATGCGCACATCGGTGACGATGCAACCGTCGATATCCTTCGGTTCCGTTGCCAGGAATGCTGTCGCCGATTCATAGAGGCGCACCGCAAAGTCGGCTGTCGCGAGAAGGAAACCCAGAGACTTGCGAACGTCGACATCGTCGTCAACCACATGAACGATATCACTGCCCACTGGCGACCTCTTCCTTCTCCACGGCGCGCAAAGTGAACCGAAACGCGGTCCCGCCGCCAGCCATTGGCTCCGCCCATATATGACCGCCATGCGACTCGACGATAGTCCGACAAATAGACAGGCCGACGCCCATTCCATGCTTCTTGGTGGTGACGAAAGGCTGGAAGAGCTGAGCTGAGACCTCAGGCGCCAGTCCCGGGCCCGTGTCAATTACGCCAACTTCCGCCATGCCGTCTTGTCTTGCCCCGGTAACGACATGCAATTCCCGGCGAGGCGCGCCCTGCATGGCCTCAACGGCATTTCTCATCAGGTTGAGCAACACCTGCTCGATCTGGATTCGGTCGGTCAAAACAAGCTCGGCCGCCGGATCGAGATCGTAACTGACACGCACGTCCGCCTCCCTGGCCCCAACCAAAGCCAGCGATGAGGCGTCCTCGATGAGCGCTGGCAGAAATTCGACCTGACGCTCGCTTTCGCCCCTGGCGACAAAATCCCTGAGGCGACGGATGACATCGCCGGCGCGCAGGGCCTGCTCGGCAGCCTTCTCGACAGCCTCCTGCAACATGGCGGCATTCTCGTCCTTGCTCTTCTCAAGGAGACGGCGGCTGCCCTTGAGGTAGTTCGTGATGGCTGTCAGCGGCTGGTTTATCTCATGCGCCAATGTCGAGGCCATTTCGCCGAGCGCGGTGAATCTTGCCATGTGAAGCAGCTCCTGCTGCTGCTCCTGCATCCTGGCTTCCGTTCTGTGGCGTTCCGTCAGGTCGCGGCAGAAGCCGGTGAAGAAGCGGCCGGTTCCCGGATGCATTTCGCCGACGGCGAGTTCCATCGGGAAGGTCGATCCATCCTTGCGCATCCCGGTTACCGTGCGCCCAAGCCCGATGATGCGGCGCTCTCCTGTCGTCAGATAACGCTGCATGTATGCGTCATGCTGTTCCCGGTATGGCGAGGGCATCAGCAATTTGACGTTTTGACCGATGACTTCGCTGGCTTTGTAGCCAAACAATGTCTCGGCTGCCGTGCTGAAGGACTGGATAAGAGCGCTTTCATCGATGACGATCATCGCATCGGGCACTGTCGCCAGGATCGAACGCAGGTGATCCTCACGCAACTGCAGCGCGGCGTTGGCGAACGACAGATCGCTGACGTCGGTGCCTTGCACGAAGATAGCGGCGATGCGGCCGTCTTTGCCTCGGATGGGTTGATAGACGAAGTCCAGGATACGCTCTTCGGCAATGCCGGTCTCAGCGTTGCTAAGGACGATCTTGGCATTGCGGCCAACGTAAGGCTCGCCCGTTTCACCGACACGATCGAGCAATTCGAAGAATCCTTGGCCCTCAAGCTCGGGCAGGGCCTCGCGAACCGACTTGCCAATAACCTGCCTTTGACCGATCAGTCGCTGGTAAGCCTCATTGGTCAACTGGAAAACGTGATCAGGCTCGCTGAGCAAGGTCATGAAACCGGGAGCCTGATTGAACATCAGCGAAAGAAGATCATGCTCCGGCAAATTGTCACTGCCGGCCAGGTGAGCCGCTTTGGCAACGGTTTCGGGCGAAGCTTGCCCCTTCTTGCTCACGAGTGATCTCCGGATCGGGGAACAGCAGTGGTCGCTGATCTAGCACTCATCCGCCTGCCGCCAAACAGCTGCTGTGACCATTTGATCGGTATCAAGGCGCCGCCCGCCGCAGAATGCAAATGACGATGCGTTCCGCTCTCCAGGCGAGGTGCCCGCATGTCCTACAAAACGATCGTCAACCTGGCCGTTGATGCAAACCCGGCGGCGATCGTCAAGGCAAACGGAGTTTTGGAGTTGAAATATACGCATCCTCGGGATCAAGCAGATTGAATAGCCAATTTTTTCTGGAAGCATTTCTGCTCTTTGTCGCGCCAGGGCCAACCAATGCCCTCTTGATGGCGGGTGCGGTCAAGCGAGAGAAGGCGATTACGCTCTTGGTCGCGCAAGCATGCGGATACGGGATCGCAGCGGCGCTTTGGCTTTCGTTACGCCCCTTGATGCCGCCTGACGCTGTCCAGATACTCAGACTGATCGCAGCCGGGTGGCTTGTGGTTCTAGGCCTGCGTCTGATGGGCTGCAAGCCGATCGATGCATCCGAAAGCGGTGATGGGCTTTCCGTGCTGGCGACCACCGTCCTCAATCCGAAGGCGTTCATCTATTGCCTGGCGATGGTGCCGATGAATGCCAAGCCGCACGTTTTGGGCGGTTTCTGGATTGTACTGCTTGGGATCACAGCAACTACAGGATCGCTCTGGCTTTTGTTCGGCAAGCGACTTCGGGCAGGCAGGTGGACCGCGGACAAGGTTACCGGCGCGGCGCTTGTTGGATTCGCCCTGATGCTGCTTCGACCGCTTATAGCCGCAGCGGCGATCTAGGGCTGGATGAGCCAAGGATTTGCATCGTCAACGTCATCTCGACCGCACGGCTTCGCCGGGCCGGTCATCGGGGTCGATCAATATCCGCTCGGCAGCTCCATCGAGATCCTCGTATTGGCCGCTGCGCAGCGCCCAAAGGAAGCCCGACAGGCCGAGCGCTCCCAGGAACAGGGCGACGGGAATGAGATAGACGAGCGTGGTCATGGGTGGGCCACTCCCACGACATCGGAGCGGCGCCTGGACGGAGTCACTTCGGGAACCGCTTTCACCGTGGCCTGAAGCCGCATGGCGTTGGCGATCACGATCAGCGAGGAGGCGGACATGGCGATCGCGGCGATGAGCGGCGTCACATGTCCAAGGATGGCGATTGGAACGGCGAAGGCATTGTAGGCGATCGCGATCGCGATGTTCTGGCGAATGAGCCCACCAGCCTTTCGCGATATCTCCAGCGCAAGTGGGACTGCGAACAGGCTCTCGCGCAGGAAGACGAAGTCCGCGGCCTTGCGGCCGATATCGGCCGCGGTCGCCGGGGCGATCGAGACATGTGCCGCCCGCAGCGCCGGCGTGTCGTTGAGACCGTCGCCTACCATCAGCACCTTGTGTCCCGCACGGGTCAGCGACTCGATCCACTCAACTTTTCCCGAGGGCAGCAACGCTGGCACGAAGCTCTCGATCCCGAGTGTGCTCGCAACTTGGCTGCAGGCCCTCTCGGTATCACCGGACAGCATATCGACCGATACACTGGCGTCCTTCAGTTGCTGGATTGCCTCCCTGGCGTCTGATCGGGTCGCGTCCTCGAAGGCGAAACATGCGACGATGCTGCCGTTCTTCGAAAGCACCGTGCCGCCATAACCGCCGATCTTGCCTTCACCGCCGGTGCGAGCTTTCCACCCGGCCCATCCGCGCCGCCCGAGGCGCCAAATGTCGCCGCCGGTGAGCGCTTCGACGCCGAAGCCGGGCTCCTCTCGCACGGAGTCGAGCTTGGGCTGGGCGGCAAAACCCCCGTGGGCCGCAACGGCTTTCGAGAACGGGTGGCGCGAATGAGCTGCGATATCGGCAGCCATTGCGAGCATGGTCGGATCTATTGACGAGGCATTGACAAGCTTTGGCTGTCCCAGTGTCAGTGTTCCGGTCTTGTCGAAGACGGCGGTGTCGATTACAGCGAGGCGCTCCAGAGCCGAGCCGTCCTTCACCATTACGCCGGCCTCGAACAGGCGCCGGGCTGCCACGACCTGGACGATCGGCACGGCAAGGCCGAGAGCGCAGGGGCATGTGATGATAAGCACGGCGATGGCGATGGTCATGGCCCGGTGCCAATCGCCGGACGCCACCATCCAGCCCAGGAAGGTCATGAACGCTGCAATATGAACCACCGGCGCATAGAGTGCGGATACCCGGTCGGCGATCCTTCGGTATTGTGAGCGCCCGCCTTCGGCGGCCTCCATCAACCGGACCATTTCGGCTAGGAAGGAATCCTTTGCGGCGGCGGTCGCCCGCATCGTCAGCGGACCGGTGAGGTTGAGCGTCCCGGCCTGGACATGCGCCCCGGCGCTCACGGCCTTGGGCGTGCTTTCGCCGGAGACGAGCGAGCAGTCGAGATCGGAGTTGCCGATCAAAATATCTCCGTTGACAGGTATCCGCTCGCCTGCCGCGATAAGCAGGCGCATGCCGGGTTCGATGTCACCTATGGACAAGTAGTCGCGCCTACCGTCGTCGCGCAGAACCAAGGCGCCGCGTGCGGCCAGCCTTGAAAGGCCGTTGACGGCCGTTCGCGCCCGCTCGCGCATCACGTGGTCCAGGGTGCGGCCGATCAACAGGAAGAAAAGCAGCGATACGGAGGCGTCGAAATAGGCGTGCTCACCGTGGTTGATGGTCTCATAGAGGCTCATCGCGTAAGCGAGGGAAACGCCCACCGCGATCGGCACGTCCATGTTCATCCGGCCATGGCTCAGTGCGTTCGCAGCAGAGCGGAAATAGATACCGCCGGCAAAAGCGAGAGCCGGAATGGCGATCAGCGCAGACAGCCAATGAAACAGATCCCGTGTCGCGCCCTCGGCGCCGGACCAGACTGAAACCGACAGCAGCATGATGTTGCCGGCAGCGAAGCCTGCCACGGCGACGGCTCGGACCAGTTCTGAGAGCGTCTTGTCCTTTTCGTGAATTTCCGGGTCGAACAGGTGCGCCTGATAGCCGAGCCGGCCGAGCACTGCAAAGAATGGCGGGACACTGTCTCCGTGCCAGCGAATTGACACGCGCTTCGTCGACAGGTTGACGCGAGCGGACTCAACATTCTCGACCTTGTCGAGCGCGGCCTCGATCGCCTGAATGCAAGCCCCGCAATGAACCGTCGGCACCGACAGTTCGGTCTGGCGAATGTCGCCGCCCAGAGAGCGGCTGGCCAGCTTGATCTCCTCGCTCGATGGCGAAGCGGACGCCGCGTTGGCGACCTCCAACGCCATTTCGGCGCCCGGCGCGCAGCAGCTCATTGCAGGGCTCCTTTCACGATCATGATGCGGCGGACATCGCGAAACGCTGACATCAGTCCCGCGCTTGCATCGATCTCCACGATCCAGACGCCATCCTTCGGCGCGTGCCGGGCGGCAAACTCCTGCGTATTGCCAGGAGAAGCGCCGGACGCCGCAGCGAGTGTCACGGCTTCATCCTCGGCCTCGTAGGCCGGATGGCGAAACAGCATTCTGACGCCGTGCAGCGGCACCGGTTTGCCGTGGCTGTCGATAAGGCTGTAGTGGACTTCGCCAGAGGCGATGGTCAGCTTGCCCGTCCAACCGAGGGCCGCCTGCGCCCTTCCTTTCCTTGCTTCTTCGTTGAACTGCTGGCTGGCAACATAGGTGTTCTCGACGACGAGGCCGGTCCAACTCCTGCCGGCGAGCGTTGCCATGGTGACATTCACTCCGATGACCACCGCGAAGAAGGCGACGATGGAGATCAACATGTGCCTGCCGGTGAACTCGCGTGGCTTCCGCGTTTCGGCGCTCATTTGCCGCTCTCCGGTGCGTTGAAACTGGCGGTGTACTCGGCGGATTCGGAACTCGCCTGGTCGTTGATGCGAAATTCGAAGCTTTGCACCGGCTTCTTGATCTGGTCCGCGGGTTGCCGAACGAAGACCTTCAGCGTCTTCAGCCGGTCAGGTTCGACCGAAATGGAAAATGAGCGGCTCGGAGGCTGGTCGATGCCGACAACGCTCATCTCACCGCCGTCGAGACCCTCCAGCGTCACCTCAATCGTCCTCGGCTCGGGTATCATGTTGAGCAGCTTGACGGTGTAGCCGTTCCGGATCGAGCCGTCCGAAAGCGTCACGAACTGTGGATTTCTGTCATGCAGGACATTCAGCTCCAGCCGCTCGCGCGTCAGCAGCGAATAGACGAGCACCAGCCCGATCGCCGACCACGCGCCGAGATAGATGTAGGTGCGCAGCCGGAAGATCTTGCCCAGGTGGAAATGTGCCAAGCCATCGACGAAGCTGCCGCTCGCCGTCCGTACGAGCGCCGGATTGACCGGGCTGGCCCCGCCGGAGGTCGCCACCGCCATGTTGGCGTTGTAGTCGGCCAGCGTTGCATAGGAAATCAGCCCGCGTTCTCGGCCGAGCTTGTCCATGACGCTGTCGCAAGCATCGATGCACAGCGCGCAGGTGATGCATTCCAGCTGCTGGCCGTCACGGATATCGATCCCCATGGGACAGACGGCGACACAGGCATTGCAGTCGACGCAATCGCCGACCGGTTGTCCGGCGGCCGTGGCCTTCTTGGCATGCCGTGACCGCGGTTCGCCGCGCCAGTCGTTGTACGTCACCGTCAACGAATTTTCGTCGAGCATAGCGGCCTGGATGCGCGGCCAGGGGCACATGTAAGTGCAGACCTGCTCGCGCATCAGTCCGCCGAAAACGTAAGTGGTGCCGGTCAGGACGGCGATCGTGACATAGGCGACTGGCGCCGCCGTGCCAGTGGCGACTTCGCCGAGCAGCTTCGGGGCATCGGCGAAGTAGAAGATCCAGGCGCCGCCCGTGGCCACTGCGATGACGAGCCAGACGGCATGCTTGGATACGCGCAGGAAGAGCTTGCGAGCGGTCCACGGGGCGGCGTCGAGCTTGATGCGGGCATTGCGGTCACCTTCGATCGCGCGTTCCACGACAAGGAACAGGTCGACCCAGACGGTCTGCGGGCAGGTATAGCCGCACCAGGCGCGCCCGACCGTCGATGTGATCAGGAAAAGGCCGACGCCTGCCATCATGAGCAGGCCGGCGACATAGTAGAATTCCTGCGGCCAGATCTCGACGAAGAAGAAATAGAAGCGGCGGTTCGCCAGATCGAGGAGCACGGCCTGGTCGGGAGCGAAGGCTCCGCGATCCCAGCGCAGCCAGGGTGTGAGATAATAGATACCGAGTGTGATCGCCATCACCAGCCACTTGAACTGGCGGAAACGGCCGGACGCGCGCTTCGGGAAGATCTTCTTGCGCGCCACGTAGAGCGGCTGTCGCAACTTGGCGGAGTTGACCGCCTCGGCTTCAAGCCGTTCTACCTGTGTCTGATCCAGCACGACGTTCTCCAATCGCGCCGAAAATGACGCCGCTTCTGTCCTGCAATCTTGCAATCGCTCACGTCGTGTCGCGTTGATGCAGGTCAAATTGAGGGATCAAAAAAATCGAGGCCCGGCACAGCCGGGCCTCGTCGCTTGAACGGCCGAGGGCCGAGAATAGGCCCCGCTTCCTATTCTCCACCGCCAAGCGAATGGACGTAGACAGCCAGCTCCTTGACTGTCGTCTCGCCGAGGCGGCCGACCCAGGCGGGCATCACCCCGTTCTTCGGGGCACGTACCTGTGCGGCGATGGCTGCCTCGCCGGAGCCGTAGAGCCAGATCGCGTCAGTCAAGTCGGGAGCTCCAAGTTCCCTGTTGCCCTTTGCGTTCTCGCCATGGCAGGCGGCGCAATTGTCCGCAAAGACCTTAGCGCCGGGCTCAATCAAGCTTTTGTCGTGCATTGGTCCGGAAAGGCTCGCCACATAGGCACTGACCTGGGCGATCTGTTCCGGTTTAAGCACATCGACGAAAGCAGTCATCTCCGACTGGCGGGTATCGGCATCCGCAGCGAAACGAATTCCGTGGGTGATGGTCTGATGAATCTGCTCCGTCTTTCCCCCCCAGAGCCAATCGTCATCGTTGAGGTTTGGGAATCCTTTCGACCCCAGTGCGCCGGATCCGTGGCATTGCACGCAGTTGACCTTGAATGCGGCACCACCGGCCGCGACGGCAAACTCGCGCAGCGCGTCGTCGCCGGCGATTTCGGAAACGCTCTTGGATTGAATTGCCGCGACGTACTTAGCCTTGGCGGCTTCCGCGGCGGCCAGTTCGTTCTTGACGTCGTTGCGACTGGAAAAGCTCAGGACGCCGTTGGTGGCCGAGCTCAGCATCGGCCAGGCGGGGTAGGCGATCGTGTAGGCGAGCGCCCAGGCGATGGTGACGTAGAAGGTGATCACCCACCAGCGCGGCAGGGGATTGTTGAGCTCCTTGATTCCATCCCATTCGTGGCCGGTCGTCATCACGCCCGAGATTTCGTCGATATGCTCGTTGCTCATGATCAATCGTCCTTGAGTGGGATCTGTGCAGCCTGGTCGGCATGCGTCCTGCCGCCAGGGCGAAACGCGAAGGCCACGCAGCCGATGAAGAACAGGGCCATGGCCAGCAGCCCCCAGCTGTCCGCGAACTCGCGCATCAGGTTGTAGTCCATCGTTTGCCCTCCTCAGCGATAGCCGGCGGCTTCGTCGTAATTCTTGAAATCGACCAGTGTGCCGAGCATTTGGAGATAGGCCACGAGGGCATCCATCTCGGTGACCTGTTGCGGATTGCCGTCGAAGTCACCGACTTTGGCCTTTGGATAGCGCTTTTCCAGGCCGGAGGTGTCGGCATTGGGATCGGCCTGCGCCATCAGATCGACATTGGCATTGGCGATCATGTCATCGGAGTAAGGGACGCCGACACGCCGGTTGGCGACGAGGTGCGTCGAGAAATCCTTCACCTCGATCGGCGTGTCCTTCAGGAACGCATAGCTAGGCATGATCGACTCGGGCACGACGGAACGCGGGTCCGTAAGGTGCTGGACGTGCCAGCTGTTGGAGTAGCGGTCGCCGACGCGAGCGAGATCGGGGCCGGTCCGCTTGGACCCCCATTGAAACGGGTGATCGTACATCGACTCGGCCGCCAGGCTGTAATGGCCATAGCGCTCCACCTCGTCGCGGAACGGCCTGATCATCTGGCTGTGGCAGAGGTAGCATCCCTCGCGCACATAGATGTTGCGTCCGGCGAGCTCGAGCGGCGAGTAGGGGCGCATGCCCTCGACCTTCTCGATCGTGTTGTCGAGATAGAATAGAGGCGCGATCTCGACGATACCGCCGACGGTCACGACCAGCAGGGATCCGACAAGAAGCAGCGTGGCGTTCTTCTCGATCAGCGCGTGTTTATCCATCAGGCCCATGTCTGGCTCCTTATTCGGCAGGCTGGAGGGCGGGGGCGGAACCCGGCGAGGACTGTTCCTCGCGCTGGTAGCCAAGAATGGTCATGGTGACGTTCCAGGCCATGATCAGCATGCCGGTGAGGTACATGGCGCCGCCCGCGGCGCGCATGACATAGTAGGGATGCATGGCGGCGACGGTCTCGGCGAAGGAGTAGACGAGGAATCCCTGCTCGTCGTACTCCCGCCACATGAGCCCCTGCATGATGCCCGAAACCCACATCACCGCCGCGTAGACAACGATGCCGAGCGTTGCCAGCCAGAAGTGCCAGGTGACGAGCCGCAGTGAATAGAGCCGCTCGCGGTTCCAGAGCTTCGGCACCATGTAGTAGATGGCGCCGAAGGTGATCAAGCCGACCCAGCCGAGCGCGCCCGAGTGAACGTGGCCGATGGTCCAGTCCGTGTAATGCGAGAGCGAGTTGACCGTCTTGATCGACATCATCGGGCCTTCGAAGGTCGACATGCCGTAGAAGGCGATAGCCGCGACCATCATGCGGACAATTGGGTCCGTGCGAATCTTGTCCCAGGCCCCGGAGAGGGTCATGAGGCCGTTGATCATGCCGCCCCAGGAAGGCATCCACAGCATGATCGAGAACACCATGCCCAGCGTCTGCGCCCAATCGGGCAGTGCGGTGTAGTGAAGGTGATGAGGGCCCGCCCAGATGTACAGGAAGATGAGGGCCCAGAAGTGGATGATTGAAAGGCGGTAGGAGTAGACTGGCCGGTTCACCTGCTTCGGCACGAAATAGTACATCATGCCGAGGAAGCCGGCCGTCAGAAAGAAGCCCACGGCATTATGCCCGTACCACCACTGCGTCAGCGCATCCTGAACGCCTGAGAAGGCGGAGTAGCTTTTCGAGCCGACCAACGAGGCGGGCATCGACAGGTTGTTGACCACGTGCAGCATCGCAATGGTCACGATGAAAGAGAGATAGAACCAGTTGGCGACGTAAATGTGCGGTTCCTTGCGCTTCAGAATGGTGCCAAGGAAAAGGATCAGATAGGCGACCCAGACGATTGTCAGCCAGATGTCGACATACCATTCCGGCTCGGCATATTCGCGGCTCTCGGTGATGCCCAGCAGATAGCCTGTCGCGGCCATGACGATGAAAAGCTGATATCCCCAGAACACGAACCAGGCGAGGTTGCCGCCAAAAAGTCGCGCCCTGCATGTGCGCTGGACGACGTACAGCGACGTGCAAAGCAGGGCGTTGCCGCCAAAGGCAAAGACGACGCCGGAGGTATGGACAGGTCGCAGTCGGCCGAAATTGAGCCAAGGCCCGAAATTGAGGTCAGGGTAGGCAAGCTGGAGAGCGATGACAACGCCAACCAGCATGCCGACGACGCCCCAGAACACCGTGGCGATGGCTCCGTAGCGGATCGGGCCATCCATGTAGGCGGTGGGGTCTATCGGAGCTGCCGGCTTGAAATCCGTGTTGCGCAGCAGGATCGCGGTAAAGCCAGCCACGGCGAAGAACAAAACCCACATATGCTGGCGAAAAGGTTCATCTGCACCGAAGCCGGCAGCCACAAGGGCGGCAAAGGCAAACAGGGTTAGAAGGACGATCTCCGTGCCAAATCTCATCGCAAGTCCCCGATCTCGTCTCAAAAATTTCTGCGGAAGTTGACCGCTCGCGGCACCATTTCGGGTTTTTCCATCCTCCGGCCTTGATTCAGGTCAAACGCGTACTGTTTTGTTTGGGAGGCATCCGTGTCGCCACGAGTTCGCGCGCGGTGGGGCGATCATGCAAAGACCGCAAAGAAGCGGGCCGACTCGGGACCGATTCGATGAGGCCGAAGCTCGATACTGTTTGGCAGAGTGTCGGAGGTTGCTATTCAGTCCCCGCAACGTTCCTCGAGCTCACTCGTGCTTGCGAGACTGATATGCCGCTTGTTGACAATCTGGATTGCACCGTCCGATCGCAGTCTGGACAATTCGCGGCTAACCGTCTCGATGGTCAGTCCAAGAAAATCGGCGATATCGGCGCGCGTAAGCGGTAGGTCGAAGCTCGTCGAGCTAGCCGGATGGTTGGCACGATCGATGTTTCTGGCGACCATGAGAAGGAAGCTTGCGATTTTTTCGGACGCAGTCTTGCGCCCCAGAGCCGCCATCCAGTCGCGCGCCTCGTCGAGTTCGTTCAGCGCGTGCTCAAGCAACCTATGCCCAAGCTCCGGGGTGTCGTTCGTCATTCGCTCGATGATCGTGCTTGGAAACGAGCAGAGCGCCACCTTCGTCAAGGCTTCGGCCTTGATCGGCCATTTTGCCTCGAACTGCCTGCCCAGAAAATCGGGCGCAAAATGGAACCCGACAATCTGCTGACGACCGTCCGACAGATTTCTCGTCAGCTTGACTACGCCGGACAACAGGGTCGAGTAGGTTTCATCGTCGGACAGTTCCGTCCCTGCCAAAACCTCATGTCTTGACGAGGCTTTCGCCAGCTCGGCGAGTTGGCTGGTGTTGAGCGCACCGCATAATCCGCCGCGCCGCGCTTTGCAGGATCTGCAAATCGGGGGAACGTCGGCATGTTTGGCATCCTGTTTGACGGCCATTACGACGCTCGCAACAAAATAGGAAAGCAATTTGCGCCGGTTGCGTCCTGTGCCGCCTTGATCGAAATCAAGGCTTTGTCGGAGTAGTTTCGGCAGTTTGCCTGCCATGAGCAACGCAGCGGCCACCATCCAAGAAACTCGCCCAACGCCCACCCCAGGCCTTGGCGATAGCGTACCTCGCTATACGAGCTATCCGACGGCCCCGCACTTTCACCCGGGCGTCGACGCGGTAACGGTTCGCGGTTGGATGGACGCGCTTGAGGGCGATGACGAGATATCGCTGTATCTGCATATCCCCTATTGCGACAGGCTGTGCTGGTTCTGCGCCTGCCACACCAAGCAGACCCGACACTATGCGCCCGTGGTCACCTTCCTGCGCTCGTTGCACAGGGAAATCGAAACGGTCGGCGGGCTGGTGAGCGGCCGGGGCAAGGTCCGCGCCGTTCATTTCGGCGGCGGTTCCCCGACGATGCTGAAGCCCGAAGACATCCTCTTGCTCGGAAAAGCGCTGCGGGATCGATTCGACTTCCTCGACAATGCCAGTCTCAGCGTCGAAATCGACCCGAACGACATGGATGAGGGTCGGCTCGATGCCTTCGCCGCGATCGGCATGACGAGAGCGAGTCTCGGCGTTCAGGACTTCGATCCCAAGGTTCAGAAGGCGATCAATCGCGAGCAGAGTTTCGCGCTGACCAAAAGCATCGTCGATGCAGTGCGCGCGCGGGGCGTCACTTCCGTCAACCTGGACCTTCTTTATGGCCTGCCACATCAGACCTGCGAGAGTGTTGCGGCGACTGTCGGCCAAGCGCTGACACTGGCGCCGGACAGGCTTGCCTTGTTTGGCTACGCGCATGTGCCGTGGTTCAAGAAACATCAAACGATGATCGATGAGGCCTGGCTGCCCGATTCCACCGCGCGCCTGGCACAGTCGCAACTTGCCGCGCGAACGATTGTCGGCGCCGGCTACGAGGCCTTGGGATTGGATCATTTCGCAAAGCCGCAGGACACGCTTGCGGTCGCTGCGCGCGGCGGCAAGATCCGCCGCAACTTCCAGGGCTATACCGAGGACCAGTGCGAAACCCTGATCGGTCTCGGTCCCTCCTCCATCAGCCGATATCGGCAGGGCTACGCCCAGAACATCGTCGCGACCGGTGAATATGAAAGGGCCGTGGACTCCGGACAACTGGCGATAGCCCGCGGGATTGAACTCAGCGTCGATGATCAGGCGCGAGGCTGGGTCATCGAGCGCCTGATGTGCCAATTCGCCTTCTCGGCGGTGGACCTGGTCGAGCGCTTTGGAGCTGTCGGCCAAAAGCTGCTCTGCGAGGCAAGCCGCCTCGCCATCAGCGGTGCCGGCGAGCTTCTCCGGCTCGAAGGCGAGAACTTCGTCGTGCCGGCGGAAAGCCACCCGCTGGTCAGGACGGTGGCGGCGAAATTCGACAGATATCTCAGGAATGGAAACGCCAGGCATTCGGTGGCCGTTTGAGCAACGGCTTAAGGCTGCGCATCAAAAATGCTCGCCGATCCTGAATGGGCCGACACGGGTGCCGGCCGCGATCAGATAGGCCGTCGACCAGCCGATCAGCAGAAACCCGTTGATGCCTTCCAAAGCCGCCAGGACGCGCCAGCCATGGGCCGGCACCACGTCTCCATAGCCGACCGTCGAGAAGGTGATGGTCGAGAAGTAGAGCGCCGTCTCGAAGTCGCTCAGGATTCCGAGCAGCCGGTACACGCCGGCCCATAGCCAGACTTCCGCCGTCATGACCGCAAAAAGGCCCATCACGACTGTAATCATGGCGATGACCCGGCTGCGGCGGCCGTGCATGCGGAAGAGCGCCACGAGGCGCGCCATCGCATGAGTGACGGCGATAAGGCCGAAAGTGTGGATCAGGACCGTCAGGCTGATGACGATCGTGCCGACGAAAAGATTGAGGATCATTCGGGGACACTACGGTCCGAAGAACCGTATTCCTTGCGCCAGATCAAACCTGCCGATCCGGCTGTTCTGGAGAAGCCTTACTGGCTGCCCGCAGGCGCGGTACGATCAAGGCGAAAGAACATGGCGAGCTTCAGGCTCGCGGCTATTCGTTGCGCCCGCTCGACGAACACTACCGAGGTTTCGGGCGCGAACGGCTCTGCCGCCGTCTCGCGGAAGAGAGCCAGCCAGATCTCGAAGTCGGCTTCGGTGACATCCTTGAGCTTCAGGTGAGCCGGCACCGGCCGCCCCTGATAGACGCCGCTTTTCAAAATGACGGAACACCAGAAGTCCGTCATCTTCTCCAGGTGAGGCTCCCAATCACCAACGATCTCGCGGGCGAAAATGGGGCCAAGGCGCTTATCCTTTCTCACCCTGGAATAGAATTTGCGGACCAGTGCTCCTATCGATGTCCGATCGACGCCGGGACGGATCAGAGGCTGTTCGGCAGCAGGGCGAACCCTGTCAGGCAAGACTGACTTCGAGGTCATTCATATTCCTTGTTGTCTACGCAATCAGGTTAGGCCCAGGCGACGAAGCGCCTGCGCGAAGCCACCACGGTCACGGACAAGGCGGAAGCCCAGATTGTCGGGCGGCGTGCCGACCGCGCAACCGCCGCTTTTGCCGTCGCGGACGAAGTTCGACATGTAGGTCCTGTGGAAACCCTCCACAACATGCACGCCGCAATTGCTGATCGATCTGGCAACGCGGCCGCTGGACACCGTCGCGTGGGCGTAACATGTGGAAGTCCACTCCCAGACATTGCCGGCAATGTCCGCAACACCCTTTGCGTTGAAGCCGAAGGACCCGCGCGCCCTCGGTTCAGGATCTGGTTTGCGACCGAGCGCGGTCTCGTTGCGATATTGGGTGAGCCATCGCTTCGCCGGATCGGCCGGGTCGCCTTCACCGCCCTCAATGTCGGCCCGGAACCGTTCGCCTGCCGCATAGGCCCACTCCACGTCGGTCGGCAGCCGCCATGTTTCGCCCGTTCGCGCCGACAGCCAGTTCGCATAGGCCTGCGCATCAATGAAGCTGACGCCAGTCGCCGGAACGTTGCCGGCAAGGCGCGAGTCCGCAGGCTTGCAGGCGCCATCCGAAACGCAACGGTCATAGTCCGATGCGGTCACCTGGAATTTCATGATCTCCAGCGGCGCGTCGATGGTCTCTCCCACCACGGGTGCCGGTGCGGGATGGTTGTCCTTCAGGAATTCGCCAGGCTGCGCGTGGTCGAATGAGCCGGGTGTCAGCGTCACCAACTCGTTTACCGCGTCTGGACCTCCCAGCTGCGATGACGTGTCATCGATCGCGTGGCTGACACCCAAACCGATGAGCGCGGCGGCCGCGATCGTTCCGAATGTGAATACAGGATCGAAGGACATACTCGAACCCCGCTTGCCGGTGCAGCCAGCCGGCAGGTGCCGGCGGGCTGCAGAGCGGCCCTCTGCCTATGAAGCAATTACCTTGGGAGCTTCGACCTGCATCATCAGGTCGTCGTCCCAGCTTCCGTCGACCATGAAGTGCGCGGTCGCGCCGAGCTCGACTGCCTCGATCAGATTGTGGTTCACGTAGGCGTAAATCCCCGGCTGCCGGAACGTGTAGAGCGCTGCGCCCGCCGATCCGCCGCGGATGAACCAGGTCTCCATGTCCTTGGCGGGCGGGTTCGCGAACTTGCCGCCTTCCCAGACGAAATCGCCATGGCCGCCGATCAGATGTGGGCGGGTGTCGCGGTTGGCTTGGGAATGGACGATCAGGATCGTTTCGCCGACCTTTGCCTTCATGGCGTTTTCGCCGGTCAGCGATCCGGCCGTGCCGTTGAACACCACATGCGTCGGGATCAGACCGCGCATCACCTTTACGGTGTCGTCGTAGTTGTCGCCGGCCGAGTCGTACTTCTTGAATTTTCCCTGCTCGTCGCGCGGGATGTAGAAGTCGTTCTCGCCGATATAATAGATGCGGTCGTAGCGTACGGGCTTGCCCTTCTCGTCCTTCAGCCCATCACGCGGGAGCACCATCACCGCGCCGCTCATGCCCGACACGACATGCCAGGGGATCATCGCTCCGCCGGGCGCGCAATGGTAGACGAACGTCCCCGGCCGGGTCGCCTTGAAGCGTAGCGTCACCTGTTCGCCCGGATTGACCAGGGTCAGCCCGCCGCCGCCGAGCGCGCCTGTCGCCGCATGGAAGTCGATGTTGTGGGCAAGCGTGTTAGTATCGGGATTGACGAGCGTAAGCTCGAGATAGTCGCCTTCATGTACGACCATGAGAGGGCCCGGAATGGAGCCGTTGTAGGTCATGGCGTTGAGCTGCGTGCCGTCGGCGTCGATGACCATCGGCTTCTCTTCGATCGTCATGGTGAACTCGACAACCCTGGGGCCGCCCTTGGCCACCTGGTCGTGAGCGTGCACGAAAGGTGGCGCGACCAGGGTCACCTTCTCGCGTGGCAGTCCGGCCACATCCTTCGCGGCCGCCATCGCCGGCGCCGAGCCGATGGTGGCAATGGCAGCGGCGGTAAGAACAGAACTCAGCAAAGCCTCGCGTCTCGTAAGCATTTTCATCTCCTCGACCTCAACGTTTCGACGAAGCCAGAATAGTATCTTTGCCGTGCTCGTCTTTGCGTTTGCGCAAATCTGCTGCAGGTCGCCCGACCATTTTTGAGAACCTTGACTCGAAAGAGACGCGTAACGGTCTGGTGAGCTTGCCAGCGCCGGCGCAACGCGCGGCCGGCACAAAAAATGGCCGGACAGACCTCTCCCCTGGTCTGTCCGGCCAGTGCCTCCAGCCCGCCATTGCCGGAGGCAGCCTCGCATGCTGTCGGATCAGTTCGAAGCGGTCTTGGTCGCTTCGGCGAAAAGCTCGGCAAAGACGGGCTTTGCCTTGCCGATCTGCTTGACGGCTTCCGCCGCTTCCAGGTTGACAGGCTTGCCGACGACGATCAGGGCCACCATGCCCATGCCGTAGTGGGGGGCGCACTTCACGCCATAGACGCCCTCTTTGGTAAGGGTGACCGTTATTTCCTCGCTAGGCTTGCCCTTGAAGGCTTCGGCGCCGTCCGGGATCATGCCCTTGATGACCTCGGCATTGTGGCTCTTGTCGGTCGGCACGAACTTGATGGTGTCGCCGGGTGCGGCCCGGACAAAGTCGGGCTGGAAGACCATCGCGCCCTTCTCACCCTTGTTCAGCATCTGGACGACATGTTCTTCGGCATTTGCAGCACCGGCGATTGAGATCAAGGCGATCGCCGCGGCAATCAGGGGCAGTTTCATTGGAGAGTTCCTTTCTTTGTTTCACCACGGCATCAACCGTTGCGTCCTTGTAGATCGTTGGGCGACCCGGCGATTTGCGCTGGCGCAAATTGCTCGACGAAAATGAGCGGCTGCCCCGCCCGTTCTTCAAGAAGGCCCGCTCTTCAAAGAACGATTGGCGGCACGTGCGCGCAGGCGGGCGCGCGTGAGAAACCCGCCAAACAGCACCGCATAGCCGGCGAAAGCGGCAATCCAGAACGCCGCTGACACGTGGAGGAGAATTGTCTCGGCAGGCGCGATTGCGGCGGCCACGCGCAGAACGGCAGCAATGAGGATCGCAACGAAAACCGCACATGTTCCGGCACTTGCCTTCAGCGCACGGCCGGTGTGGCCGAGAGTGGCCCGCGTCATGACGGCAAGTGTCATGCAGGCGATCGCGCCCACCGCAAAGGCATGAATGCCGGCAACCGGAGGGATCCTTGCTGGAGAGAAGACGGCCAGTCCGGCGAGCAGCAGCCCAAGCGGCACAAACGCGAATGCAACATGCAAGATCAGAACCAAGGGGTCGGACAACGTCCGGTCGCCGGCCCAGCGGGCGAGCCGAACAGCGTTGAAGACCGCGGCGGCGATTAGCAGCACGCCGGTTGCAATGCTGTCGGGGAAAAAACTCCACGCAGCGAGTCCGACAGCGGACAGCGCGATCGTTCCGATGTCGAACCTGCCGAACGATGCCGGGAGCCGTCCCGGCTTCTCGCGAACCAGCCAGTTGCGGGTGAAGCTCGGAACGATGCGTCCGCCAATGATCATGATGAGGACGACAACCGCTCCAAGGCCGAGGCGCCGGCTCATGTCGGAGACGCCCTGGTAATGCGCTTCGGCATGAAACATGACATTTGCAGCCAACAGGGTCGCGACCGGCAGAAGCACCTTGAGGTTTCGCCAGTTTCGCCCAGCGATGATTTCGATTGCCGCAGCAACCACCACCGCCAGCAGAAAAGAGCAGTCTATGACCGCGCTTGCCAGCCAACCCGTTTCCGCGGAAAGGAACACGGCCACTCGGCCAGCGATCCACAGCAGCACAAGGATCATAAGGCGAAAATCTTGAACCGGCAGTCGTCCGGTCCAATTCGGAATTGCGGTCAGCAGGAAGCCTGTCACGACCGCGGGCAGGTAGCCGAAGAGCAACTCGTGGATGTGCCAGTCCACAGGCAGGAACAGGCTAGGGGTTCCAAGCTTGCCGTAGTAGAGAGGCAACCACAAAAGCATCGCGGTGGCGGCTTGCAGCGAGCCCAGCAGAAAGAAGGGTCGGAACCCGTAGGAGAAGATTGCCGGATAAGCGCTTGGCCGCGTCCGCGGAATTGCCATGACATGCCTCATTGGAAACCGGGCAGGATTTCCTGTTTGGGGCTCTTTTATCCCGCCCCTGAAGGAGGGAATTTGCCTCAGCGCAAACAGCCGACTGATTGACGGCGACAGGAGGCTTCACTTGTCGACAGGCGGTCGTCCGTGACACAGTCTGGCCAGGGGACCTGAGCGCGTTTGCGCAGTTGAAGTTGGGGAGAAAAGGCAATTGACAAGCCTTGACCGATCACTGATTGCCGGGCTTTCCCTCTTCGAGGGCATCGCTGCCGCGGATCTCGATCGCATGATCGGGCAGGCGAGGTCGGTCCGGATCGCGAAGGATCAGCCGGTGTTCGAGCAGGAACAGGAGGCGCATTCGTTCTTCCTGCTGCTCGACGGCCATGTGCGCGTGGTGAAGTCGACTCCGGACGGACACGAGGTGACCGTGCGATACATAAGCCCGGGCGAGCTGATGGGGATCGCCCACGCTCTGGGTCGGACCACCTATCCGGCAAGCGCGATTGCCGTTGTCGATTGCGTTGTGCTTGCCTGGCCCGGCCAGCTCTGGCCGACATTCGCGACAACGTTCCCGAGCTTCAGCGCCAATACCTACAAGGCGGTGGGAAGCAGGCTGCAGGATGCCCACGCGCGTATCATCGAGATGTCCACCGAGCAGGTGGAGCAGCGCGTCGCGCATGCGTTGCTTAAGCTGATCAAGCAGTCGGGGAAAAAGACCGAGGAAGGGATTCTGATCGACTTCCCGATTTCACGTCAGGATGTCGCGGAAATGACGGGCACCACGCTCCACACGGTAAGCCGGCTGCTTTCCGCTTGGGAGGACCAAGGGTTCGTCAAGAGCGGACGGCAAAGGGTAGTCGTGGTCGAGCCGCATCGCCTCCTTGTCATCGCCGAAGGTCGCGTGGCAAAGGGCTAGTCCGTTTCACCGGCGTCAATGACCGCCTCCAAATCGCAGCGAAGCTGGTCCTCGTCAAGATCATGCTCGCGTGCCGCATCGGAAACGGTATGAAAGGAAGCGATCGGGCAGCCGACGCACAGCATTCCGTGCTGGAGAACGACACGGATTGCCGCCGGCGCCTTGCGCATGATCCCATCCATCGTCGCATCGTCGTTCAATTTGCGTTTCATGTTGCTTGTCCGCATTTGCAAACAACTATCCTGCCTGGCCTTTTCAGTGCGTTCGTTGCTCTGAAGCAAAGACGGCGCTTTCCGCCTTGCTCGACGAAACCGCAGTTGAGGTGCGTTTCGAAGCTGCGGCCGCCTGGCGACTTGGCATTTGCGATGGATCAAAGCTCGACCGCGTTTCGCCGGGTAGATCGATGGCGCCCAGTCTTGACACCGACGGGTCATGAACCGGTGGCCGCGTCGATGCGTTGTGCTTCAGCCGGGTCGGTTTGGAACCAACGAAGGAGTCGGAAATGACCGAGCATCCCAGCACCAATCGCTTGTCCGCACAGGAACTGCGCAACATCGACGCCTACTGGCGTGCCGCCAACTACCTGACGATCGGGCAGATCTATCTGCTCGACAATCCGCTGCTTCGTGAGCCGCTTCGTCTGGAGCATGTCAAACCCAGGCTGCTCGGCCATTGGGGAACCTCGCCAGGTCTCAGCTTCATCTACGCGCATCTCAACCGCGCGATCAGACTGCGCGATGCCAACGTCATCTATGTCTGCGGCCCTGGCCATGGCGGACCTGCCATGGTTGCCAATACCTATCTCGAAGGCACCTACAGCGAGATCAATCCGGATATCTCGTTGGATGAGGCCGGAATGAAGATGCTCTTCCGGCAGTTCTCGTTTCCCGGCGGCATCCCAAGCCATGCCGCGCCCGACGTGCCAGGCTCGATCCATGAAGGCGGCGAGCTCGGCTACGCGCTCTCACATGCCTACGGCGCGGCCTTCGACAACCCCGATTTGATCGTCGCCTGCGTCGTCGGCGACGGCGAGGCGGAAACCGGGCCGCTGGCAACCTCCTGGCACTCCAACAAGTTCCTTAATCCGGCGCTTGACGGCGCGGTGCTGCCGATCCTCCACCTCAACGGCTACAAGATCGCCAATCCCACGATTCTCGCCCGCATCCCTGAAGAAGAATTGCGTGCGCTGTTCGTCGGCTATGGCTACGACCCGCTGTTCGTCGAGGGTGACGATCCGGCCCCGATGCATGAGCGGATGGCCGCCGTGCTCGACGATGCACTAGATCGCATTCGGGCGATTCAACAGACCGCGCGCAGCGGCGCGGAGACCGAACAGCCTCGTCCGAAGTGGCCGATGATCGTGCTGCGAAGCCCGAAGGGCTGGACCGGTCCCAAGGAGGTCGACGGGCTGAAGACCGAAGGGTTCTGGCGCGCGCATCAGGTTCCGCTCTCCGGCCTCGCCGAAAACCCGGCGCATCTGAAGATGCTCGAGGATTGGCTGAGGAGCTACCGGCCTGAAGAACTCTTTGATGCCGCCGGCGCGCCTGTGGCCACGATCCGTGCCACCGCGCCGGAAGGCGCCATGCGCATGAGCGCCAACCCGCATGCCAATGGCGGCCTGCTGCGCCGATCTCTCGAACTGCCGGATCTGCAAGAGCACGCAATCTCGGTCCAGCAGCCCGGCGGCGTGAAAGCAGAGTCCACTCGTGTGATGGGCAATTTCCTGCGTCACGTCATGGCATTGAATCAAAGCACCAGGAACTTTCGCATCGTCGGTCCCGACGAAACGGCATCGAACCGGCTGCAGGATGTATTCGAGGTGACGGAGCGTGCCTGGATGGAAGAGATCCTACCCGAGGACGTGCACCTCGGCCGGGAAGGCAGGGTTCTGGAGATCCTATCCGAGCACACCTGCCAGGGTTGGCTGGAAGGCTATCTTCTCACCGGCCGCCACGGCCTGTTCTCCTGCTACGAGGCTTTCACGCACATCGTCGATTCCATGTTCAACCAGCACGCGAAATGGCTGGATGCCTGCCGCAAGTTGCCATGGCGACGGCCGATCGCGTCGCTGAACTATTTGTTGTCCAGCCACGTCTGGCAGCAGGAGCACAACGGCTTCAGTCATCAGGATCCAGGCTTCATCGACGTTGCCTTGAACAAGAAGGCGGACGTCGTGCGCGTCTATCTGCCGGCGGATGCCAACAGCCTGCTTTGCGTGACCGACCATGTGCTGCGGACATGGAACCGCATCAACGTCATCGTCGCCGGCAAAGCCAATTCCTGGCAGTGGCTGTCCATCGACGAGGCGAAAGTCCACTGCAATGCCGGCATCGGCATATGGGAGTGGGCATCGACCGACGGCGGGGCCGAGCCGGATGTGGTGATGGCCTGCGCCGGCGATGTGCCGACGCTCGAGACGCTGGCCGCCGTCCAAATCCTGAAACGCCACATTCCCGACCTCAAGATCCGGCTGGTCAACATCGTCGACCTGATGACCCTGCAGCCAAAGGAACACCACCCGCACGGCCTGTCGGATCGCGAGTTCGACGCGCTTTTCACAGCCGATAAGCCCGTCATCTTCGCTTATCACGGCTATCCTTGGACCATTCATCGCCTGACCTACCGGCGAACCAACCACGACAACATCCATGTGCGCGGCTACAATGAGGAAGGGACGACGACCACGCCCTTCGACATGACCGTGCTGAACGGTCTGGACCGCTACCACCTCGTGCTGGGTGTGCTCGACCGCATTCCCGAACCGGCCGGCGCGCATATCAAGCTGAAGCAGGCCATGGAAGGCAAGCTGATTGAGCACCGGGCCTATATCCGCGAGCACGGCCAGGATATGCCCGAGATCCTCGCCTGGAAGTGGGAGCAGTAGTTCGATGCCGAAGCGCCAGGCCAAATGGATGAGCGCTCCGAGATTGGTTGGGGCGGGCCGACGATGACCGATGCCATTCTCGTCCTCAACGGCGGCTCGTCGAGCCTGAAGTTCGCCGTGTTTCAGCAGCGCGACGAACTTGACCTGCTGGTGCGTGGCAGCGTCTGGTCGATAGTGCGCAGTCCACGACTACGCATAGCGTCAACGGCTTTCTCGACCGAGATAGACAGAAGCTTGGGGGACGGGCCGACCGACATCGCCAAGGCATTCGAGGCCATAGCGTCCTATCTCGCCGACCACGCTCTTTTGCGCCGGATCGGCGCGGTCGGCCACCGCATCGTCCATGGCGGGCAAGAATTTACCCATGCGACCCTGCTCGATGAGCGTACGCTCAATGCCTTGCATGGGCTTGAGCCGCTCGCGCCTATCCATCAGGCGATCAACCTGGAGATCGTCCACATGGCCGGTCAGCTTCTGCCTGAGGCCAGTCAGGTCGGCTGCTTCGATACGGCCTTTCACACGGCGCGGCCGGAACTCGCCAGACTGTACGGCTTGCCGCACGAAATGTCGGAGCAGGGCATCGTCTCCTATGGCTTCCACGGGCTTTCCTACAGCCACATCGCCGCGAAGCTCCGTGAGCGCTACGGCGACGGTACCGGTGGCCGAACGATTGTGGCCCATCTCGGCAGCGGCGCCAGCCTGTGCGCGATGAAGGCAGGGGTAAGCCTCGCCACGACTATGGGCTTTTCGACGCTTGACGGCCTCGTCATGAGCACGCGTTGCGGCGCCATCGATCCTGGCGTGATCCTGCATCTTTTGCAGGAGTGGAAGCTGTCGCCCGACCGATTGACCGAATTGCTTTACGAGCGTTCCGGCCTGCTCGGCGTATCCGGCATTTCCGGGGACATGCAGACGCTGCTTGCGTCGAGCGAGCCAGCGGCGGCCCGCGCAGTCGATCTGTTCGTCTACCGTGTCGGGCGCGAGATCGGCTCGCTTGCCGCCGCGCTTGGAGGCCTCGACACGCTGGTGTTCACCGCGGGTATCGGCGAGCATGCGCCTCAAATCCGGCAAAGGATCTGCGAGGCCGCCGCATGGCTTGGTGTCGTTATAGATGACGGTTTGAATCGCGGCGGCGAAGAACTGGTCAGCGATCCGGATTCCCACATTGACGTTCTTGTCATCCCAACCGACGAGGAACATGCGGTGGCCACGGAACTCCTCGACCCTCGAAACGGTCCGATTTGCCGCGTGGCAGGATAGCAGGAACTAGCTCGGCAGCTTGGCGCCGATCTTCCGCTGAACCAGGACAAGTGTCGGGTCATCGGGATCCGTCGTGACGATGAAACCCATGTCACGTTCAAGTTCGATCGCTGCGCGGTTTTCGCGGCTCTCGATCGACTCAATCGACTCGATGCCCTGGTCGTCCGCATAGTGCGCGACATAGCCGAGAAACTCCCAGCCGACGCCGAGATGCTTGCGATCCTCGCGAATGCAGATAGCGACTTCGCCACGGCGGTCGGCCGGATCGCTGGCAAGCGTTGCCACCGCGATCAACATTCCGTCGGTCGAGAAGGCGAGAAAATTATGGATATGCGGATCGTCGGACCGGGTCATCGCCACCAGCCGCTCATGCGAAACTTCCCGCACTGCTCCCAGGAAGCGGAAGCGCAGATCCTCCGGCGTCACATGGGTGAAGAATTCGGCGACGAGTGGCTCGTCATCAGGACGTGCACGGCGCACTTCGAAGCGAAATCCGGTGTGGGTTGTAAGCGTGGCTTTCATTGTCGTGCCCTTTCAGGATCGATGCGCGGGCGATTGGACCCGAATGGCCTCATTCCCCCATCGCCAGCAAGGTGTCCCGCTTGAGGATTTCGATGCTGCGCAGGCTGAGCAGGCGGATCACGCCTTTCTCCTTTAAGCGGGTGAAGACCCGCGAGACGGTTTCGATGGTGAGGCCGAGATAATCGCCGATGTCGTTCCGCGACATAGGCAATTCCACCTGCCTCAACCCACACTGACGCTCCGACATTTCGACCAGGAACGCCGCGACGCGCTCGATGGCGTTCTGACGGCCGAGCACGAGAAGATGTTCCTGCGCACGGGTCAGGCCTTTGAGGGCAAGGGGCAGAAGCTGGCGAGACATGTCCGTGCCCACAGGGGCGCGGAAGATCCGCACGCCGGTTGCGTTGATCGCTTCGGCGAAGAAATGGTGAGTGGCGTCGGCTTCGAAGCCGAAAGTTTCTCCCGCCAGATGGAACGCGCTGATCTGCCTGCGGCCGTCGGCAAGCAAGCGGTAGATACGGACGGCGCCGAACTCGACCTGATAGAGAGCGCCCGCCTTTTCGCCTTGGGCATAGATCTCGGCGCCCGCACGGAAGAAGCTGACCGGCTGCACTGCGGCCCCCTCAAACATGGGCGCAGGGCTCTGATGAGGGAGATATGACGGCAGTTCGATCTTGGCGGAAGCTTGAGCGTACATGACTGTGGTCCCGGTGAATTGTGACAACAGCAATCGCGCAAATCCCGCTATACCGAAATTCGGTTATGTCCCTACGGGAAACTACTTAGAGTGGCGGACGTCTATCCGGACCGGCTGTCCAGTCGATAAGCTAGGCGCTATAGGCGGGATCCGGGAGGTTGCACCCAAAGCTGGAGCCCGCCCCAGTCAGACAGTTTCACGAGTTCTGGAAGCGGGCATTTCGGCATGTCGGAAAGGACCACTACGCAGCGGTCCGCGCGAAGGCTGAAGCGAACTTCGCGGCCCATCAGGCTCACTGGGATGCCGCCGACAGGGAAATAGGGTACTCCGCCGCTATGCGCGCTGAGCAAGAGGCGGCCAACCGAGCGGGGGCCTTGCTCGAAGAATTGTCTGAAACGCCTGCCACTACCCTTGCCGGCGTAGGAGCCAAGCTTGATGCAGTGCTTAAGGAAGGTCAGTCGTCTGAGGACGATGCCGAGTTTCCCTGGCCCCAAATCCGCTCGGCCATCGAGGATATTGTCCGGATTAGCCGGCAGAGAGAGCCGGGTTGAAGGCATCCATGCCGTTTCGCGCCGGTCTGTAACTCCCCAAACATTCGGAAATTTGCTGAGTTCTCCGTGCGCTTCCTCGTGGCGGCTGACACTGAAGATGCGTGTAAACGTTGACACTCCAATGGAGAAAGCCATGTCCCCGACGTCATCAACCCTGTTGCTTCGCAATCTCCACGAGGTGTTCGGTGAGATCGACCCCGCGCGCCGGCGGGCCACGATCGAAGAGATCTTCCACGAAGACGCCGTCTTCTACGAACCGGGCGGCACCTACCGTGGCCACGACGAAATCAACCGCATCGCAGGCGTGATCAAAGCCATGCATCCCGACTTTCAGTATCAACTGATCGCGCCGCCCGAGGAGGTAGGCAATGGCGGCCGGGTTCGGTGGGTGGAGGGTAGCCCGGGCAAGCCGGCTGAGGTGGCCGGAACCGATTTCATAGTCGCCCACGACGGCAAGATCGCCGTTATCTATCTCTTCTTCGACAAGCTCCCGGATTGAACGCTGAGGCGGCAGCATTGCCGTCGGAAGCTAATCCCAATCCGGCGCGAGATGCGGAGGATTAACGATCCGGCTGCCGGGAGCGCCAAGCGCGGAAATCGCTGCCATCTCGTCGTCCGTCAGCAAGAAATCGAAAATCCGCGTGTTGGACCGGATGCGTTCGATATTCTCCGTCCGTGAGAGCGCCACGCCGCGCTCCTGCTGTATCAGCCAGCGCAGGACCACTTGTGCGACGCTTCGTTGGCGGCGGGCGGCAATGGACGCGAGCAAATCTGTCTCGAAGACTCGGCCGACCGCCATGCCGCAATATGCCATGAGGCTGGACCGCTCGGCGGCAAGTTGCGCCAGGACAGCGGATTGATCCAGAAATGGATGATATTCCACCTGGTTGGTGATGAGCAGATGCTTCGACAGCGCCGTGGCTGCGCGAAGCATCTCGCTGTTGTAGTTGCTGACGCCGATATGGCGCACTCTGCCTGATTCCACTGCCCTGTTCAGGCCCTCTATCTGCTCGGCAATAGATGCTCCACCGTGCGGCCAATGCACGAGCAGCAGGTCGATGTAGTCCGTTTGGAGATCCGCCAGGCTCTGATCGACGGATGCCATGAATCGTGAGCCGGAGTAATTGCTGACCCAAACTTTGGTGGTGATGAAAATCTGGGACCGCGCGATCCCCGCCGCGCGGACGGCGGCTCCGACATCCGCCAACGGAGACGACCACCACCGCCGTTGGTTTGGGCACAGCCAATTCCGCTCTCGCAAGATCGAGCATCGTCAAGATCCCGCAATCCGGCCTGAACGGTGTATCGAAGATCATAGAAAACCAGACGACCGCGATCGCGACCCTGTTCGTACAGTCAACCTCGCCGATCAACGCCTTGCGGTTCAGCAACAACACCGGCGGCAACCTGACCGGCGGGTCGATCACCATCTTTGGGCGCTAGCAAAACATCGGAGGAAAACTCGCCGGGCGAGGAACCCCTTTTACCTCAAGCCCGGCGAAAGTACTTCCTGATCCCCCGATCAGGTCCGGTGGGAGGACACCGGCAATCTCTTCCATGCAAGACAGGTGCCAGCATTTTGGTCCCGAAGTGAGACAGGGCACGCGCCGCCGTCTGCCTTGAACAAAAGCCGGCCCGAATCCAGAGCCGCGTTAACCAGTCGGCGCAAACCTTTCAGCGCACCGCTTTCGCTCGTGCTAATCTAATTAATAGGGAGCGGGGTATAGTCAAAATGCCGGTCATCTGTGCTGGCTGCACGAGGCTGATTAGTTCGAAGACGCCAAAATGCCCGCAATGCGGTCATCACGGCGCGTTGCCGGAATCTCAAATTCTCTCTCAGCCGACATTCGGAAGAAGCATTGAGAAGCAACTTCAGTCCCAGCGGATCGAGAGGCTTTTTCTTGCGACGGTTCTCGGTGTCTTCAGCGCCGCAATGTTCACGACGCTGATTTTCGTTTTCCACCATTTCACGGCAGCATTCGTCATCGGCCCGTAGCCTTATCGACGAGGCGTTTCTTTCTCGCCGGCAGCACGTGGCTGGGCGCATCGGCCTTCCAACTACGCCGGCTCAAGCACTCCGATAGAGTGCTTGCGCATCCTCAAGACGACGCCGCAAACAGCGTCATGACGAGAAACGCCATCGCGGCGCTGACCATGAACGACAACACACAGAACGCGCTGGGGACGTAAACAAACGGCTTCCATAGTCAAACCCCTTAACAAAGGCTCTCACAGGGAATTCCGTCCTTGTCGCGGTCGAGCTTCCCGCCCCATGAGCAATTCTGCAGATACCAATTGGCCTCATCGCAGGAGCTGATCTGGGAACAGGTCCGGCGAGGCTCGCAGGAATAGCCGCTCTGCGCGACCTGCCGGCGGCTTATGATGCCAAGCGGCTGGCTTGATGGCGGCGCGTTGTCGGCATGCTCTACGCGCCATTCCCAAGGCGCCTGGAAGGCACCGACCCATATGCCAAGCTTTGCCGCCTCCGCCTGCGCCTGCTGCTCTGCATAGGCGCCGTGGCTGTAGCGGGGCCAGTCGAGCGCTTGACCATGCTCGACCATCCAAGCGGCCACGCTGGCGCCGTCTGCACGCCTGCAGTCGCCAACGAAGCGATGATAGCGGTCCCAGGTCACGAACGTGCACTGTACCGGCCTCGATGCAGCCAGGAACGCATCCAGCGCTTCGGCCGATCGCCGGCCGCAGGGGTATTCGAAGCCCTTGGCGTCGTCGCAATATTGCTTGCTCTCCGGGGCGTCGATGCCGTTGAAGCGGATGCGCTGGCCGTGGATCTCGATCGTGTCGCCGTCGACCACCGATGCGACGCCAGCGATCGACGCCGGCTTCGGGCCTAGCAGGTTTGACAGGTTGAATTCTGGCAAGCTGTCGTTGTGCTGGAAGGCGGTCTGCGCGGCCAAAGCCCCGGCTGCGGCTGCCGTCACCAGGATTAGGCGCAGCGGCACGCTTGCCCAGCGCTGCGCGCGTGAGCGCCTTGCGCCGATGCGCTTTCGCCATTGATCAGAGCGGTTGTCGTAACGCGACCTGTTCAAGCCCCTCTCTCCCCGAGGGGAGAATGCGCCCAAAACCGCGGGAAAGTCTACAAGCCCATTCTGGCACACCCAAGCTCTTCGTCTTAGGCATCCATTTCCAGCGGCTCGTGCTCGGGCTGCTTGTGCCAGGCGACTTGCCGCAGATCCCGCTTGTCGACGCGCTGACCGCACACCTTGCAGGTGTAGAAATGGTCGCTCTCGTCGGCCGGTTCGCCGCCGACGCGCTTGCCAGGTCGGCTAAGTGGCGGGATATCAGAAAGTCTCGTCATAACCCTTCTCACATACAATTTTGCTAAAATGCCCGGAACCGTATGACCTCACACGGCTTGAATCGCGGTTGGGGTATTGTGCATGCGTAACGCCTCAGAGCGTTTGAAGTTCATCCGGCCGCTTGAGCCTACGCTCGTCGAGAAGTCTCCCGAGGGCGACGGATGGATCCACGAGGTAAAATTCGACGGCTACCGCTCGCAGATCGTCATCGATGCCGACGGAGTCCGCATCTTCACCCGGCGAGGCCTCGACTGGACGGCCAAGTATCGCGACCTCGCGAAGGCAGCCGGCGAGCTGCAGGCCGACGCGGCTATCATCGATGGCGAGATCATCGTCCCGAATGAGGCCGGAGTTTCAGACTTCGGCGAGTTGCGCAAGGCCATCACTCGGCGTCAACACGACCTCTACTTCGTCGCCTTCGATCTCCTGCACCTCAACGGCCACGACTTGCGCGACATGCCACTGGAGGACCGCCGCGAGGTGCTGCAGGCGATGATCCCTGCCGGTCAGCGAATCCAGTTCAGCGAGGCTCTGCCAGGCACGGGAGCGGCCGTTTTCCATCTGGTCGAGCAGGCAGGGCTAGAAGGTGTCATCTCGAAGCGGAAGGACAGCAAATATCGCTCCGGACCGTCGACCAACTGGCTAAAGGCCAAGTGCTATTCGATCGACGAGTACGAGCTGCTAGGCGTCGAGCGGGAGGCTGGCAAGCCGGCCTTCGCGCTCATGGCAGAGCGAGGCACAGGGCGCTATGTCGGCAGCGCCTTCATCACCTTGAACCGCGAGATGCGCGAGCGGCTCTGGCAGCGCGTCCAGGAGCACGCAGGTACGGCGCCGAAGGGCATGAAGCGGCCGGCGACACAATGGGTCAAGCCGGGGCTCATCGGCCGGGTGAAGCATCTGCGCGGCGAGGAAGACCTACGCCATGCCTCGTTGCAGGATTTTCGAGAGGAGCAAATTCACCCAAGAGAGCAAGAGATGTGACAGAAGAGGCCATGGCTGCCGCTTTGGCAGCCAAGAACGAAGAGGCGCAGATCCTAGGTATTGTTGATACTACCACTGGATCGGATGCCAAGATCGAATCCTGCCGCTTAGGGGAGGCCATCCAGTTTGTGGCAAACGCTTCGATCCTGGGTTACGATGTCCGAGCCGCGATGGTTTTCTATGGCACGGAATTGCATAGCCTTCGGCGCAGAGATTGTGAGCAGTTGTGGTCGAAGTATGGAGAGACCCTACTTCGACCATAGATGGGCATAGCGCCGGGTTGTCAGATCGGCTTGTCGACGAGTGGCCTCTTCCTCGCCGGTGGCTTGTAGGCTGTCACGAGCCTGAGCGTATCAATCCTTTACCAAATCATGAATTAGTGAGTGGACCTTTCTCGCAGACGCGAGATTATGAGCCACTATGCCTCGGTTCTTCTTTGAAATTTCCGATACCGGAGACGTGTACCACGATTCGCACGGGATCATGCTTCACGGCGCTGAGGCGACCAAGGAACGGGCATTCGAAATGGTTCGCAAACTACCGGCGGGGCCTCCTCCCACTGGATACCGCGATCTGGCGTGCACAGTCCGCGACATCACCGGCAGTCGGCTCATGGAGGTCAGAATTGAATTTGGGACACCGCAAGAGGTTGAAAAGCCCCAGCGCTGAGGGGGATCAGCACCGGGGCCTTTAGGCACGTACGCTTACCAGCATGTCCGCTTATCAGCTTGCGCTAATATCGTGAACGAAGGGTGAATTCAGGACTTGCCAGACGCAAGCCGTCCGACAGGCTCGGCCTGCGGCTTGGTCAAGCGGAACCTAATATGCGCTTCTCGCTTATGGCAGGATGAGCACGCGCGGCATCAATTTCTTCGACAAATGGATGGCAGAGCATCTGCCGAATGCGATGACCGACGACCCGGCGGCCGTGAGCGATCTTGCCGACGAAATGCTGAAGGCTGCGGGGCGCGAAGGCATTGCTGCCAGCGAGATCAACGAGGAGGTCAGCGTCTTCGAGGCGATCTTTGAGGCAATGCAGCACCGGGAGGGCAACTTGCCTGAAGGCGATGAAGTCGTTTTGGATCTGCTAGCTGGACGACTGGCAAGGGAGGCTGGCATCTCGGAAGAGCAGGCCGGCGAGCTGATCCAGCGCATCGGCACCGACTGGGAGTCACTTCTCAACGAAGCTCATTTCCTGAAAGAGCTTGAAGGCAAACGGGGGCAGGAATAAATCCCTCAACGGTGCGGCGACCCATCTCACAACGAGGATCGCCATGACGACGAAGTTTCCTTTCACAGAGGACACTCTCGGTAAGAAGCTCGAGGCCGGTACTGGACTGTCGGTCGACTGCCTCACCTGTCGGCGGAAAGCTGTCCTGGACGTCGCCGAACTGGTCAAACGATTCGGGCCTGATCAGCCATGCTTGCATTGGGACTTGTTGAAGATCCTCTATTGCCACGAGTGCCGCGGCGCCGGCCGAGACGATCGGAACAGTTTACGAACCATGCGGTGACGCCCGAGAAGCGCGGGCGGCCGAATGCATGACAAAAGCTGCTAGTCCAGTCAGCGCGCCAAAAAGCATCCTTGACGGATGGTATCCTCGTAGCATTTGTCGGAAAATCCGGGATGACGCTGGCGGAGCTTGTCGACGATCTCCGGATGGCTAGGTCTATGCGCGAGTGCATCCTCGCCGGCTTGGTAGGCGTCATGAAAAAGTGCGCGCACCCGGCGACGTGCGTCATCGATTTCAATCTCTGAAAAGCGATCTCTCAGGACACGCAAGTCAATTGGAAGCGGCCGGAGTGGACCGAACTGTCGATGAGAGCTGTTATAAGAAATAATTGCAAACGCTGCATCTAGCAGCTTGGCGTTTCGCGCTTCTGTCACAACCCCGGCTCGGGCAGCAGTGCGAAGTTGTTCGATCTCTTCTTCATCGATCATCGGATTTTGCCCACTTGCACCCCTTATTCCCAATGTGAGAATGCTTCTATTCGACGATCGAGTCTATACATCAGAGATCGCCAAACTTGAGAGTGGGCCGATGCGCGATGACGAGCTTACTGAGCGTCCCGGCAAGGGCTGGACGCCATGGGAGCCAGGCCAGGGCGAGAGCGACATCGATCGCGTCTGGTGGGCGGCGCGGGTGCTCCATTTCGCCAAGCTCTCGTGCTGGTTCGATGGATCCGAGCTCGTCGCCATCGCCCACTGGGGCTACCGCGGCGAGAAGTGGTGCATGAAACTGAAGCCGGCCGACTGGCAACCATTGCCCGAGGTCTACCGGGTGGAACGCGAGCGCGAGCGGGAAGAAATCATTGAGCGGCATCGCATTACCGCCCGGCAGCGGATGCTTGCCACCCTCGAACGCACAGGCAGGCGCCAGAGCGCGCCGGATCCTTGCTAATTCTCGGCGTGGCTGAAGACGACAGCGCCGTCGTCCTTGCGAACTTCAACGGACACGATCCCGTCGTCGCCCTTTCGGGTCGGGAACATGGAGGTCGCGTAGTCCTTTGCGGTCCTCTCGGCGTCGAAAGTCTGCTTGTCGACGATGCCCTGTCTTCCGTACCAGATGACAGTGTAGGCCAACGGTTACTCCCGTGTTTTGCGATAGCATAGCACTCAGCCCCCCGCGCGACCTACTGCTTAATGGCCGCAGGGAAGCGCCAGGGGGCGCAAGGCGCTTCGGCAGTGCCCGCGGTGGCAATTGACGCTGACAGCGATCTCGGCGAGGCAACCGACAAGCACGTCGCAGGTGGCGGATATATCTTTTAGCCGACGGAACGTTTGTATCCGCCCGGTGTTATCACCACGATCCCCGCATAGGGATTATAAAGGGCCATGTCCCCTCTTGGTCCGAGTTGGAGTCCGCTGTCTCCCGGATGCGTTCAGATGCGCAACTTTTGCGCTTTGGAGCCGTCGACAGCGGACCCGACGCATCCAGTGATCGCCGGCGCATCGTCTTTGCGGACTTCCGTACGGGACAGCGGCCGGCGGAAACCCCTTCTGACCACGCCCGCCAATTCCTGCCGCCGGCACGCTGGCGCGGTGACACGGGGCAGGTGGCTGGCATCCGCTGCGCTCGCTGCAACGTCGCGCGCTACTACAAGCCGATCGAGTTGTGATCGGTCGCTGCCAGCAGTGCAAGAGCCGCGAGTGGATGGTTGCGGAACTGTTCCACCCGACGGGAGAGCAGGCACACAAGATCCGTTTCCGGCGCCTTGTCGAAATCCGGTGGGAGCGTCGAGTTATTTGGCGGGATGAGGAGTAGGAAGCCTACCACGGGAGCGGCCCGGCGGACCTCGGGGGGAGGCCATGGATCGGCCGGGCCTAACCGGCGGGGACATAGAGAAAAACTCGGTACCGGCTGATGGAAATATACGCTCCTGCTAATGCAGGGTGAACACATCCATTATAAGCGGGACGCCATCCATAAAGACGAAAGCGAGAGTAGCCGGTTAGCGCACCAGGCAGCTATGTTTGGGCTCCTGTAGTTAGATTGCCAAGCAACAGCACGGCGATATAACCTGTCGCGGGGGCAATTAGAAACATCCAGCAAGGGAGGATGAAATGACATTCAAGCTTTGCATGCTGGTCGTCGCCATCACCGCGCTGTGTCTCGGACCAGCCAATGCCCAGTCGGCCAAAGACGCCATTGAAGCCAGCAATGCCGAGTACATGAAATCGCTCAACAGCAAGGATGCCGCGGGCGTGGCGTCGCACTATGCTGAGGACGCGGTCATATTCCCACCGGATATGAAGCGAGTCGACGGGCGGGAGAACATTCAAAAGTTTTGGCAGGGCGCGATTGAGTACGGCGTTTCCGACCTCAAGCTCACAACGGTTGAGGTGGAAGAGAGCGGAGATTTCGCATTTGAATCAGGCGCTTTCTCGTTCAAGATGCCGGGCAAAGACTCCAAACCCGTGGACGGCACCGGCAAGTCTATAGTGGTCTGGAAGAAGGCACAGGACGGCAACTGGCAGATCTATCGCGATATCTGGAACTCCGATCCCGCGAAATAAAGGCATTGCCCCCGTACTAGGGCGCGGCACCCTGTCGCGCCGCGGATGTACCGGCCGGCGGCCATGGAATGGGGCATCATTCCCAAGCTGAAATGCGCCAAATGCGGCGGCAAGCGCGTCGGGCTGATTTACACGCTCGACACCAGCCCGAACGGCCTAAAGGCCAGGCCAGGGGCGGATGAATGGCCAAAGATCGAGCCGCTGATGGACTATCAGGTGTTGCTGCTCTACGACCCATTCAGTCACCTCAAACAGTAAACACCATCCAGAGTTGTACAAACCCAATCAAGACGATGAGACCTACCGTCAGCGCGGCGAACAAATCTGTCGGGACCTCGGCGACGTACTTCGCGTGGTGGGTTGCCAGTTTCGCCTCGTTATAGTCTTGGTTGAGTGCCTTGATCTCCTGGAGAGTTGACCCTCCTGCGAGAGCGCCAAAACAGGATATGTTAAAAACTGACAAGGCTAGCGCCAGCTTTGCTGAAGCTGGCGCTGTGTGAGCGAAGCTGAATATCAGAAATAGGTTCACGACCGTGACCGCGAATGTTATGCCCATTACCGCCATATAGTGGCCAAGTCGAGCATTCGTCAGTGCGACTTGCTGATCTCTGGTGAGGTTTTCTTGGTCGGCAGTTGCAATCATACCAAACGTCCTCCGATCAACCGCCAGCATCCGGTCGATCGTACTCCTATTGTTACGACCTGGCGACTTATCTTTTCCGCAGCCTCACCCCAGCGCGCCGCCGCCATTCTCCGGGATGAACTCGACGCCGGCGGATTCCCGCTTAGGTCCATTCAGCTTCTGCTTTTTTGCGGACCCTTGCACCGGATGCACGACCACTTGATGGTCACAGGTTCTCCCAACCAGCATAAAGACGCAACCGACCTGGAACGCGATCGCACCGAGTCAGAGGAGGATCCAGTACCCCGATGTGTCGCCAGCGTATTCAAGCAGGGCGTTTCGCATCACGCCATTGTAGCCTATGGCGCTGGCGATCGGCCCACCCAAGAACATCAGGACGCCGGCGCTGCCGATGCTAGTGAAATTTTGCTGGCTCTGGATTTCGATCTTCGTGGCCATCACGGGACCGTCCTCTCGATCGTCACTTTCTTCCCGCGAGAGAGAGCCACAAGCAGCCCTAGAATGATGTCACCGAATAGCCAAATCCAGAGCAATACGCCGACGGCGATAGTTCCGCCGACAGCAGTCCCGGCTTGGTAGGCGGCATCGGTCGACGACTGGAATTGTTCGCTCGAAAGCTTGATCGTCATGAACATCCACAGGCCCATAGGGACGTTGAAGGCCAAGAACATCCACCAAAACAGCATCCCGAAGAAACTGCGCTCGCGTTTCTCGATGCGCTCTATGTGCGGCATAGTGTAATCCCCCCTGTTTATTTCTCTCCTCACAATTGCGCAAACTAGGCGTGCACGCTAACGGGCCCCGGAAGGGCGCGCTTGACGATGCGGGCGGTGTAGGACAGCGGCCGGCTAGGACGCGCGCCAGCGGGGCTTCCTTATTTCGGGATTTCGAAATCCACATCGACGAGCTGAAGCTTGCCGATAAAATCCTTCGCTACAGTCGCCGTGATGGTCATCTTGCATGTGTCGGAAGGGAGCAACGCCGCACAGTTGCGCAGGATGAAGCGCATATCGTTCATGTCCTGCCATGGCTCATGAAGGGTGACATACTGCTTGTCGAGGACGCCTGTCGCAACCTCCGGCGTCGCACCATAGATCGTAATATCGTGGATGCGAAATCGCTGCCCAATCTCCGATTGCCAGTCGACCAGGAAATCCACCGGATCAATCGGCTTATCTTGTGCGAAGGCGCTCGTGGCAACGAGCGCAAGTAACAGTCCCATGTATCGCATGTTGCTGAAGGCCTCCCAAGCCGCTGTCAGCATCGCGCAATAGTTGCGTACAGGCAAGCTATGCCTTCCGCAGCCTCACCCCGGCGCCGCCGCCGTTTTCGGGGATGAACTCGACGCCGGCCCCTTCAAGGCCAAGCGGACGTCGCCGGTTCTTCACTCAGCCTTCAGTACCTGGTGTCTGGTCAGCCAATCACGAATGATCAATCGGACGGCTTCAGGTCGTGAAACATCATGCTCGGCAACAAATTGATCGACGCCCGCGAGCATGTTCGGTTGAAGGCGGACCATGATCGGCACACCCTTTCCAGTTGGCGCCGGTCCCCGCCGTTTCTTTGATATCACGGTTTCTTGCTTTGGCATAAAAACTCTGATATCAGAATTCCCGTTCTTGCGGAAGCGCTAGGACCTCACACAAAACCCGAATTGGAGAAGATCCGATGCCGAACACCTATGTTCGGGCAGCCGCCGAAGGCATGCCCGCTGCCAAGCCCACCGCCTTCATCGGCCGTTTTTCCCGCCGCGCCCTGCTCGGCTCAATCGCCTCTGTTCCGGCCATGCGAGGCGCAGCAAGCGCGCTTGCCTCGTCCGCCACTTCACAACCCGCGGATGCTTCGCCCGTGCTGTCGGCCGCCGAGACGCCAGACGAGCGCGCCGTTCGCCTTGCGAGCGAACTGTCGGAGGCAATGAACGGCTTCATGACACTGCCCGGCGACAAGCCGCAATGGGTCGCGCACGTCACCACCTGCGGCCGCATCTGCTACAATCGCAAGAAGATCAACCTCAGCCTCGTCTTCGCCGGCCAGACCGTCGGCATCAAACAGGTCGAGGACCACATCTGGCTGGCCAGCTTCATGGACTATGATCTGGGATATTTCGACGATGAGACATGCAGGCTCGAACCACTCCAAAACCCCTTCGGGCCAAAAGTGTTACCCATGTCTCCGGTATGAACCGTAACCTATGTGTCCAGAATGGACCATGAAGTGATGGTGCCCAGAGGCGGAATCCAAGTAGGGAAAATCTGACTTTGTTTTCAATCGCCTGGGCATGGAGCAACAGCAGCGCGGACCAACAAAAATACCAACAAAATATTTCTGTGGATTGGTTCGGTTCCCGAACATTGCCTATCGGTCCGACGGCGCCGTATCTTAGATGCAGTCGAGCATCGCAGCTACTTATCACCGATCTCGTCGACAATCGGATCACACGTATTTGCCAACGCGATGGCGCAAGTTGGCCAGAGTCGAGCTCTGCGGGCAAAATCCTGAACGACTGCTTTGCGCCTAATGTCGGACGTACAGTGCGGCCTTGCCACCGCCCAACACCAGACCTCGCCAGAGAACACTTTTGCGCTACGAGGGAACGCCACACGTCGTCTGGCGCTTCAACCGTTCTCTGACTCGAGAACTGCAGCCGCCTCCATGGCGCGCAATTTCTCGGCGACCGACTCCAATCGGCTCGATCGGTCGTCCTGCCAAACCCTCTCTGACCAAAGCAGCAATCGACCGGCATCGATCACCAGTCTGACAGCATCGTGTGCGATGGCATCTAGGTGATGCGCCAGGTTCACTGGCAAGGACATACGACCATCCGGATCTAAAGTCAGCCGTAGGTATCGATCCATAGCGATCAGGGCGAGCCCTGCACGGTCCACCTCGTCCTCCTCGAACAGCAATCTATCGAGGCCCCGCATGATCGCGTCGCCCACCGGGTCCCAAGGCACGAGTTCCGCATGGCCACCGGGTTCGATCCTGGCTAGCAGGCCCACGGGACGGTCTGTCCGGGACCAATTTAATCGCCTCCTGACCGCCGCCGGTAGCTGCAAGCGAGACTTACTCGTTAGCGCGACAACCTCCGTCCACGTCGACGCGGTCAACGAGGCGACTGGGTTCCAAGTGGGCGGTCTTCCAGACTTCATGGGCCGAAATGGGAATAAGTCGGGCGAAACACACTAACAGGATACCCACACGTTTTCCACAGGGTTTCCTCAAAGGTAAGGCCAAGATATTGGCGTAGCTTCGCTTGCGAAGCCGCGTGCTAAATGGCACATTGGGATCAATTGGGATAATGTCTACGGAAAATCGATGTCGCTCGCCGCCAAGCACCACTCTGCGCTTGACGATATGCAGGACCTGATCTGCTGGACACGCATGCAATCCGAAGCGGGCCAGGGCCTTGCAGACATCGTCGCGCGCAAAGAGATGGAGCGCCGGGCCGGCAATGGCGTGTTCCTCTGGGGTGTGGGAAATGCTCCCGCCGTCAGCACGTCCGCCTATGCCCGCCTTCGAGTGCCGGTGAAGGTCGTCTTCTCAATCATGAAAGGTCGCCCACGAGTGGCCGATGTGGCTCCGAGCAGCTTGCTGGTCTGGCGCCGCTACCTCGACATGTACGGCGTCGAGCGCGAACTCCCGCCCCAGGCACTGGTCACTAGCCGCGGCGTAACGGAGGGCGGTGAGAAGAAGCGGCACTACGCCCTGATGTGCCGCAGCGCCACGCCATTGCGCATTGAGCATGGCGTCGGCTTCGATCCCACGGCCTATCGCAACGTCGGCGGCAACGCCGGCCCTGTGGGGGCCTCGCAGGTGACCGCGCTCTTGCAACGCGTTGCCCCAGCGACCTCTGGCGACTACGAGGCCAATTTGACAGCCGAGCTAACCTGTAGCTACTGGGTCAGGTTGACCGATCCCGTCGCACTGTGGACCGGAGAAATCGCCAGGGTCGAGCAGTCAGCCCGCGTCGCCACGACCAATGAGTGGATCCGGATGGTCGCCGACCTGCGAAGAGGAGCCTGCGAGATCGAACGCCAGGCGTTGCAACAGAGCTTTATCTGAGGGAGGCGCGATCGACTTTGGCGGAGAATTCCTCCACTAGGCTTCGGAAGGAATTGCGCCGGTCGGGGTTGAGCTCCGCTGCGATCGATGCTGCTTGGCCGACCTGGTGGAATGACGATCTTTCCGAGAGTCCGTCTGCCCATGCCGAGCTTCGCTTTGCGCTGGCCCGCAAGCTCGGCCTGGCTCCAAAGCCACTGCTGGGCGAGCGCGTAGAATTCGTCTGGATGGATAAGGCTCGATTCAAGCATCTCGGCGCCGAGACCGAAGCGGACCAGATGGTGCTCAGTTCCTTTGCGATGTCCGTAGGTCGGCTGTTGACCCGGACGGTCCCGGCGGGAAAGGGCTTCCAGGGTATCGCTGCCGAGGAGCTCCGGAGTTCGATCCTCAAGTCGTCCCAATACGTCGACCTCCGTACCCTATTAGGTGCGTGTTGGGCGCTTAGCGTGCCGGCGGTGCATCTTCGAGTTTTTCCCCTAGCGGTGAAGGCCATGCATGCGATGGTGATCGCCGAAGGGGACATTGGCGCAATCATGCTTGGACGGGATGCGAGCTACCCGGCGCCATTGGCCTTCACACTCGCGCACGAGATCGGCCACCTTGCGCTTGGGCATGTACGACCCGGCAATGCGCTGGTCGACGTCGAGGACCCAGCTCTGGCCAAAGACCGTGATGAGGAGGAGCAGGAGGCAGATGCATACGCTCTGACGCTTCTCACAGGTTCTCCCAAGCCGGAGATCACTACCGAATTCAAGAAGTACAATGCGCCCACCTTGGCCGCTGCGGTCGTCAGGGCAGGTCCGCAGCACCGTATCGAGCCGGGCACACTAGCGCTCTGTGTCGGACACCTGCAGCGCAACTGGCCGATAGTCATGTCTGCGCTGAGTTTCATCTACCCGCAGCCTGTGGCGGTCTGGAAGGCGGTCAACGCATTGGCTCGCACCCAAATCGACTGGAGCGCCCTGATGGAAGACGACAGGGACTTCGTGTACGCGCTTCTCAATCTCGACGATGTCTGACGGGTTCTATCTCGACAACGACGTGGTCCTGAAGACTTGCTCTTATGGGGCCGGCGCAGAGCTAGTCGAGTTGAGTACCACTGGGAATCTCGCCCCCGCGATTCTAGCGCTGGCCCGCTTCACGCTTAGGTCAAGGGTCGAGCGGTCTAGGGTTCTGGTCGACGCCCAAAACGCCTCGGCGCAGCTTGATGCGATACTCGCCCAGCTCCGGTTTCTGGAACCGACACCCGAAGAGGTCGAGATTGCTGCGGATTTCGAGGCGGCGGCAACAAAAGCCAACCTCTCTTTCGATGCGGGCGAGAGCCAGCTGGTGGCCATGCTTATGGCCCGCGGTGGGGTAGCGTTGGTCAGCGGGGACAAGCGAGCAGCGAAGGCGATGAGCGTGGTCGTGCCCGAGTTGGAGAGGCGACTAGTCTGCCTGGAACAAGTTTTGCACTCGATCATCGCCCGGTTTGGCCTCGAACCGTTGCGTTCATCCGTGTGCCGCGAGAAGTCATCGGACCGTGCGGTGACCAATTGCTTTCAGTGCTCGTCGCAGCAGGTCGAGGCACCGTCGGTCCTACAGGCTCTTGAGAGCTACTTGAGATCGCTCCGGTCGGAAACGGGCCGGCTGCTGGTCAAGAGCGCCGGCATGTCAAGTGCGGAAGTTGCGTAAGAAGACAGCGTAGGGTGCGCGTAGCGTTGCCACCAAGCTGATCTTGCGCTCTTTGGGTTCCTGATCGTTCAGCAACACAGGCGCGTCGAGGATCTCGAGGCAGGCCTTATCCACTTTCCCCGCGATGTACTTGCTTCCAATCCTGCCGGTACTCGGGCCGACGGGGACCCGGGTCTGGTCAAGCGGCAGAGTCATGTCGACTTGCTTGAGGTCTTCAATCACCAGGGCGAACCTTGAGCCACGCACCCGGATCTTAGGCGGGATCTCCATCCAATTTACATTGTTGGGAGAGTACTCTGCGGCCTCGAGAGGTTCGGCAAAATGGTTGGATTGCATCTGCTCCATCACTAGATGGATGGGTGTTCCCTTGGCCTCGAAGGCGCCAGCGAACGGCTGCACCATAGAGCTGGGATGACAGGTATTGCCGCCATACCCCCACATAGCGTAGCCGGCATCATCGATCTCCTTCGCCTTGCGCGCGATGATGTCGTCCAGCCCCTCGTTGGCATGGGTGCCGACCTTCATGAAGAGGACGCCGGACCCGGGTCTGAAGATATCATTCATGGCTTCTCTCCATTCAGGTATTCCACGTAGTATTCCTCGTCGGGTGCCTTCCCGTAGTCGGGTTTTTTCCTCTCCCGTATGTATCGAACCTTCGGCGGCTGCGCCATGCCGTAGAAGTTGGCGAGCCGCTCAGCGACGATGGGCTGGCTAGGCACCGAGGGAGCGGGGTTTTCGGGCAGTGAAGTGACGAACAAATTGCATGACCGGAGGTCGGGGTCGTCGTCTAGGTGATACTGGTGCAGCTTGCGCTGCATACGGGAAACGAAGAACCCTTGCCGGTTTGCGTGGCGCTGGACGTTGGCGAGCACGATTTTCGGCCAGTCTCTATCGTCGTCATCGGCAATGACGATCATGCCCTCGCCTGTGCCCCTGATCGCCTCGATACCGCGATCAACGAAAACGTTGACGCTTTCCCCTTGGTTGGAAGCACCCCAAGGCGGATTCGTGTAGAAGCAGTCGAACTGCGTTGTGTCCGGGAACGGATCTAGGACGTTGTAGAGTTGTGCGTCCAAATGCTCGATGCGCTCCTTGTCGGCGAAGCGCTTCACCGACTGTACCGTCCGCTCGTCGAAATCGAAGACTGTGATCCGGGTGGGACCGAAATCGAGGACCTCGCGGGTCCTGAGATAAGCGGTGCACACGCTGATAGCGTCGCCATCGCCGATAAATGCGAGGCGCTTGCCATCGGCCCAATCCGCGACGATCTCGCTTTGCATAACCATGTCCCCAACCTTCATGTGGATCTGGTCAAAGTCGCGGATCGGTCGCGGGCGGTTCTGAACGACATCCGAAACTGCGTTGACCGCCTCCTGCAAGTCCACCTGCCTGCGCATGTAATCCCCCTTCGCGTGCGGCTATTTTATCTATCGCTTCTGCACTCGTTCTGGTGCCTCGTATGGTCAGGCCGGGCCGCTGGTGAGTATCTTCGCCTTCTTAGTCCCGTTCCCGGGCTGCGGTTATCTGAGAAACACGGCATAAGGCCGATGCAGTTCGGCGACGTACTGGATCAAAATGGTCTCGACGTCGCCTTTCTCGAGGCGCTGGTCGGACGGATCCTCTACACGCAGGACGGCCTTGTCGACAGGCCCGCCGATCTCGTCGATGTAGCGTGCGCCGAGCCGGCCGCGGCTTGGCCCGACCGCCACCCGTGCGCTTGTGAGCGGCAGTTCGAAGCGCTCCGCGCGCAACCCCGTGATCACGAAGGCGTAGCGCGAGCCGGTCACTCTGATGCCTTTGGGCAGCGGCCGGAAGTTCACGCCATCGATCGACCATTCGCGCGCCTCGCTCGCCTCGGCCCAATAGGTCTCCTTTTCGGGCGCGACCGTTTCGAGGCAAAGCCGGACGACATTGCCCGCCGCTGCGACGCCCTCGGCATAGGGCTGCACGATCGCGCGGGGATGGCAGTTTTGGCCGCCGTAGCCCCAGAAGGCCTGACCGGCATCTTCGATCTCCTTACGCTTGCGCGCGACAATCTCCTCGATCGTCTCGCCGGCGTGGGTACCGACCCGCATGAACACGAGGCCTGCGCCTTGCTCGAGCACCGTCAACGCAACTTCTCCCACATATCGAGTTCGTAATCCTCCTCGACCGCCCGGTCGCGACCCGGCCGAGCGCGATCTAGAACGTAGCGGACCCGGGGCTCCTTCGAGCGCCCATAGAAATTGGAGAGTTGCGCCTCCTCGATCGTGTCTTGGTCGTGCGCGCGGGCCATGCCGGGCACCGAACCCACGACCAGATTGCACGAGCGCAAGTGCTCGGCTTCAGGAAGATGGTAGCCGTGGAGCCGGGGTTCCATAGAGGCGACGTAGAAGCCGCGACCGATGGCGTAGGCCTGGACCTTCTGCAGGACCTTGCGAGGCCATTCGAGTTCGGGGTCGTCTGCGATCACTACCATGCCTTCGCCAACGTAGTTGATAGCCTCGATGCCGCGGCGCGCGAAGACGACTACACTGCTGCCATCGTTGCTCTCGCCCCAAGGCGGGTTGGTGTAGAACTTTTCAAACGCGCCCTTTTCGGGAAACGGCTTTAGGCAGTTGTACAAGGACGCCTCGATGTTGGGGAGCCGGGTCTTGTTCGCAAGGCGGCGAACTGAGTTGACGATGCGCTCGTCGAAATCGAACACCTTGATGCGCGCGGGGCCGGGCGTGACGATGCCGAGCTTGCAGAGCATGGCGACCGACAGGGCAATGCCGTCGCCGTCACCGATGAAGGCAAGTGACGAGCCGCTCGCCCATTCGGCTACGCGCACGGCTTGGCGAACCATGTCGCCGGCTCGCATGTAGATCTGGTCGAAGGCGCGAATAGGCGCCGGGCGGTTCATCACCACCTCGGAAATCGCGTTCATCGCGTCAACCCATTGATCGTCGTTCACGTCGGCCGGTCTCCTAAAGCCAAACAATCGCTCGTTCGAAAAACACCGCATGGCTGACACAGCCCGCGAACGGTGCTATGGGCGTCCAGCGCGGCCAAAAGGCCGCGCGGGACGCGGCTCCTATAACAAGAGCCAGCGCGTCGGAGCTGACGGTGGCAGCCGCCAGTCCTCGACGCCGACGGGGATTGTCATCCCGGGCGCTCCAGTCTGCGGGATCAGTCGCTCCCGCTGCGTGATATTCCGTTCAAATTACCCGGCCGGGCCCACCCCGGTCGGACCGGCAGCGGTAGCTGCCGGTCTATGTGTTGTATCTTGATCATCATCAAGATACAAGCGTGAATGTATCTGGCTAGGTGGCACGGATTCGATGGGCAAGAAGCGAAACAATGCTCTGGCGAACGCCACGCGGCGGGTCGTGGAACTGCGCGCTGCGATCGCGGCGGCGGAGGCTTCGATCGCCACACTGAAGGAGCAAATCCGCGTCGACGCCGTTGAGCTTCGGCGGGCTGAGAAATTCGTCGCGACTTGGCAAGAGATGGCGGACGGCGGCACCGTTTCGGCCGCGCGGCCGAAAAACCCGGACCGGCGCGAGGTTGCCGATCGCG
>NZ_LPVS01000057.1:0-39232 GCF_014843905.1 Mesorhizobium silamurunense
AGGCCGCGACCGGGTCCGCGGCCGAGCCGTGGCTGGTGAGCGCCGCCACCGCGATGCCGCGCCTTGCGGCGCCGATCGTGTCTGTCGCGCGCGACAGCGCCAGCTGGTCGTAGTAGTCCGGCGGCATGATCGAGCGCGCGGCCTCCTCGACGCGCGGGATGCGGAAGGCGTCGCTGACGGCGAAGAAGGCCTTGGCCGCGCTGACGATGTCGGCATTGGCCGTGCGCGCGGTGAGCGCGATGTCCGGGATCAGTTCACCGACCTCGGCGAGCGCGAGCTTCTCGGCCAGCTTCTCGGGCGCGCCGCCCTTGAACAGGCCATGCCGCCGATCCTCGATCCGCTCGCGCGAGAAGGCCGGCAGCAACGAGGCGAGCTTCGGATCCAAAGCCTTGCGCGCCTCTTGCAGCTCGGCGATGCGCTGGCCGAGCGGTGCCGAGCTGAGGTCGTTCTTCATGTACCAGCCGCTGGTCATGAAGATAAGCCGGCTGACCGCCTGGTAGAGATCGAGCTGGATCTGGCCGTCGACATGGTTGTCGAGCGCGTCGATCTCCCTGTAGAGCGAAGGCAGCGCGAAACCGTCGCGCACCAAGGCAAAGGTGCGCACGACAGCGGCCGCGGTGCGTCCCGTCGCTTCCTGCAGCCGGTTGACGAAGGAGGGCCCGCCGCGGTTGACGAGGTCGTTGGCGACGACGCGCGCGATGATCTCGCGCCGGAGCCGGTGGTCGCGGATTTCGCCGGCGAATTTCTTCGCCATGCGCTCCGGGAAATAGCCCATCAGGTCGCGGTCGAAATGCGGATCGTCCGGCACGTCGCTGGCGACGATGTCGGAGAACAGCACGATCTTGGCATAGGCGAGCAGCACGCCGAGCTCGGCCCTGGTCAGCGGCTCGCCGCGCGCCTCGCGCTCGGCAAGGGCGGCCGGCGACGGCAGCGTCTCGACCGCCCGGTCGAGCAGGCCGCGCGCCTCCAGCGCCGTCATGAAGCGCGCCTGATGCGCGATGTCGGCGAGCCCCCGCTTGCGCGCCAGCGAAAGCGCCAGCGTCTGCTGGTAGTTGTTGGACAACACCAGCGCGCTCACCTCGTCGGTCATCTCGGCGAGCAGCTTGTTGCGCGCCGGCCTCGCCAGCAAGCCTTTGCGCATGGCCGAGGCCAGCGCGATCTTGATGTTGACCTCGACGTCGGAGCAGTTGACGCCACCCGAATTGTCGATGGCGTCGGAGTTGCAGCGACCGCCATTCATGCCGAACTCGATGCGCGCCCGCTGCGTGACGCCGAGATTGGCGCCCTCGCCGATGACCTTGGCGCGCACTTCCGAAGCCGTGACCCGGATGGCGTCGTTGGCGCGGTCGCCGACATCGGCATTGGTCTCGCCGGAAGCCCTGACATAGGTGCCGATGCCGCCGAACCACAGAAGGTCGACCGGCGCCTTGAGGATGGCGTTCATGATCTCGACCGGCGTCGCCGTGGTCTTGGCCAGTCCGATCGCGGCAGCAGCCGTCGCCGGCAGCGTGATCGACTTCTGGCTGCGCGAGACGATGACGCCGCCTTCCGACAGCTTAGACTTGTCGTAATCCTGCCAGGACGAGCGCGGCAGGGCGAACATGCGCTGCCGTTCGGCCATCGAGGCCGCCATGTCGGGGTCGGGATCGATGAAGATGTCGCGATGGTCGAAGGCTGCGATCAGCCTGGTCGCCGGTGACAGGAGCATGCCGTTGCCAAAGACGTCGCCCGACATGTCGCCGACGCCGACCACATTGAAGGGCGAGGTCTGGATGTCACGGTTCATCTCGCGGAAATGCCGCTTCACCGCTTCCCACGCGCCCTTGGCGGTGATGCCCATCTTCTTGTGGTCATAGCCGGCAGAGCCGCCGCTGGCGAACGCGTCGTCCAGCCAGAAGCTGTGCTTCTCGGAAATGGCGTTGGCGGTGTCGGAGAAGGTCGCCGTGCCCTTGTCGGCCGCGACGACGAAATAGGGATCGTCAGGATCGCGCCGCACCACGCCGGCCGGCGGGATGACGCCGTCGACGCCGATATTGTCGGTGATCGAAAGCAGGCTGGAGACGAAGTTCTTGTAGGCCGAGGTGCCGGCCTCGAAGATGGCGTCGCGGCCAGCGCCCATCGGCAGTTTCTTCGGATAGAAGCCGCCCTTGGCGCCGACCGGCACGATGACCGCGTTCTTGACCTGCTGCGCCTTGACGAGGCCCAGCACCTCGGTGCGGTAGTCCTGGGCGCGGTCCGACCAGCGCAGGCCGCCGCGCGCCACCGGACCGAAGCGCAGGTGGACGCCCTCGACCTCGGAACCGTAGACGAAGATCTCGCGCCACGGCCGCGGCGCCGGCAGGCCGTCGACCGCCTGCGAATCGAGCTTGATCGCCAGCGACTGGCCCTTCGCTATCGTATCGGCTACGAAATGATTTGTACGCAGCGAGGCTTCGATCAGATTGAGATAGCGGCGGATGATGGTGTCGTCATCGATGTTGGGCACCTCGTCGAGCGCGTCCTTGATCTTGGCCTTGAGATGCTTGGCGGCGACCACGCCCTCGGTTTCGGCCGTCGGACCGAGGCGGGCGACGAACAGCTGATGTAGGCCACGCGCGATTGCCGGATAGCGGTTGAGCGCCGCTGCGATGAAATCCTGGCTCTGCGGAATGCCGGCCTGCTGCAGGTAGCGGCCGTAGGCGCGCAGGATGGTGATCTCGCCCGACCACAGGCCGGCGGTCTGGGCAAGGCCGTTATAGGCGTCATTGTCGACGTCGCCGCGCCAGACAGCGAGGAAGGCGTCCTGGAACAGCGCCCCGCCGTCGGTGAGATCGATCGGCTTGCCGTAGCTGTTCTCCAGCTCCATGTCATGGATGAAGACCATGCCGGAGGCTTCGTCGCCGACCTCGAAGGTGCGCTCGCTGATGACACGGAAGCCGATGTTTTCCAGCACCGGCACACGCCGCGACAGCGCCACCGGGCTGCCGAAATGATAGATCTTCAACGCCGCCTGGTGCGGCTTCTGGTCGGCATGGCGGTAATAGTCGATGGCTATAGGATTGGCAGCATCGATCCTGGCGATGCGCCCGGCATCGGCCAGCGCCACGGCCGGCGAAAAGGAGTCGCGATAGCTTTCGGAAAAGCGCGAGGCGATGGCTGTGAGCGTTGCGTCGGCGCCGGATTCCGACACTGCTTCGCGTAGCGCATCATCCCAGGTGCGGACGATGTCGCGGATCGCCGCCTCGATCGTCGCTGGATCGACCTTCGGCGTCTTGCCGCCGGAGCGGCCGATGATGAAATGCACGCGCGCCAGCCCGCCTTCGGGAAAGGCCGGGTAATAGGCCGACAGCCGGCCCTCGAACACGGTCTTGAGATAGGTGCCGATCTTCTCGCGCACGACGCTGTCATAGCGGTCGCGCGGCACGAAGACGAGGATGGAGACGAAACGGTCGAACTGGTCGGCCCGCACCAGCGCCCTGACGCGCGGCCGTTCGATCAGCCCGAGGATGGCTTCGGCGTGCTTCCTCAGAATCGGCACCGGAACCTGGAACAGCTCGTCGCGCGGATAGCTCTCCAGTACGTTGATCAGCGCCTTGCCGGAATGGTCGTGCGGATTGAAGCCGGACTTGGCGATGACGGTCTCGGCCTTCGAGCGCAGATAGGGGATCTTCATCACAGAACGCGTGTAGGCGGTCGAGGTGAACAGGCCGACGATGCGCAGCTCTCCCGAGAGCACGCCTTTGGCGGTGTAGGTCTTGACGCCGATATAGTCGAGATAGATGCGCCGGTGCACCGAGGACTTGGCATTGGCCTTGGTGACGATCAGCGGCTCCGGACCATGCAGGAAAGCGCGGATCTCCGGCGTCGTCGACACCGCCTCGGTGCCGCGCCTGAGAACCAGGACGTCGGGGTCGGCGAGGATGCCGAGGCCGGGCTTTTCGGCGCGCTCCAGCATGCCGCTCTTCTCGCCGCCGGTGTAGTTGAACTCGCGCATGCCGAGGAAGGTGAAATTGTCGTCGCGCAGCCATTCGAGGAAGGCGATCGCCTCGGTGACATGCGCCTTGTCGAGCGGCACCGGCGCATAGCGGAATTCCGAGATGGCCTGGTCGAGGCGGGCAAGCATCGGCTTCCAGTCGGTGACGGCGGCGCGCACCTGGTCCAAAAGCTTCTTCAAGCGGCCGGCAAGGGCTTCGGCCTGGTCGGCCGAAAGGCGGCCGATATGCACGTGGACGACGCTCAGCCGGTCATGGCCGGTTTCGCCCTTGACCGAGCCGCCGTCGCCCAGGATCTCCTCGACGCCGCTCTTGCCGTGCCGGACAACGATGACCGGATGGGTGACCAGCAGCGGCTCGCCGGCGGTCTCGGTGATCTCGCCGAGGATGGAATCGAACAGGAACGGCATGTTGTCGTTGACGACGGTGATGACCGACATCGGCCGGCCCTGGCGCGTCACGCCGGACTCCACGTCTATGGCGATGATGCAATCGCCCTTTTTGTGCCTGGCGACCGCGCGGCCGGCGAGATCGGCGGCGCGTTCGAGGTCGGCGACGTCATAGGCGGCGATGTCTTCGGCCGGCGTGCGGGCCAGAAGATAGTCGGCGAGCCTGCCGGGCTTTTCGCCCGCCCTTGCCGCGCCTCCTTTTGCCGCGCCTCCTTTTGCCGGATTGGTCTTTTTCGCCTGGCTTGCGGTTTTCAGGCTGGCCATGATGTGAAGTCCCTCCCGTCACATGCTTTTGCGACTATGGTAGCAGATGAGCGCCATTTGGCGACAAAGGTTTGACGACGCTTTAAGAAAATCGAACCGACGCTCGCCCTGCGAGGAGAACGGACATGACCGACAGGATTACGGCGCTGGACCTCGCCCCGGCGGAGCTCAGCGAAGCGACGAAAGCCTATTTCGCCAAATGCGAGGAGAAGCTGGGCCTCGTGCCCAACGTGCTTCTGGCCTACGCCTTCGACGAGAAGAAGCTGCGCGCCTTCACCGACATGTACAACGACCTGATGCTGGGCGAGTCCGGCTTGTCGAAGCTGGAGCGCGAAATGATCGCGGTCGCCGTCTCCTCGATCAACCATTGCTATTACTGCCTGACCGCGCACGGCGCGGCGGTGCGTCAGCTGTCGGGCGAGCCGGCGCTGGGCGAGATGATGGCGATGAACTTCCGCGCCGCCGACCTGTCCGAGCGGCAGAAGGCGATGCTGGAATTCGCGGTCAAGCTGACGGAGGAGCCGGCCAAGATCGTCGAGGCCGACCGCGCCGCGTTGCGACGGGCGGGCTTCAGCGACCGCGACATCTGGGACATCGCTTCGACCGCCGCCTTCTTCAACATGTCCAACCGCGTGGCCGCAGCGGTCGACATGCGGCCGAACCCCGAATACCACGCCATGGCGCGGTGACCCATAACAATAGACACTTCTGGCGAATGGTGGGTTGGCAGCGAGCCGAACGATATCGCAGAATACTTGAGCGGCTACGCAAGCGAAGGCTATGCAGTTCACGACTTCAGGCTCGCGCGATGCAAATGCGGTTCCACTTCGTTTCTTCTCGATGCCGACGATGATCAAGGCGGGGCGCGACGGACGTGCACGATGTGCGGTTCCGAGCATCTTATCTGTGACAGCGAGGAGTTTTGGGCAGATCCGAGCCGGAACGCTGGGTGTGTATCGAATGCGATTCCGAAGCCACAAATGTTGGGGTCGGGTTTTCCATTTACCCGCAGCGTGACGGCGTTCGCTGGCTTTATGTCGGGGTTCGTTGCGCGGGTTGTGGCGTCTTAGGATGCTTCGCCGGCTGGAAGGGTTGGCACGTCCGACAGCATGGACCTATTGGACAAAGCCTAGTCATCAAACCGCGATGGACAGCCGCACCGGAAATTGCAGCTACAGCCCTCCGTATATTAGTAGATGCGAATTCTCATTGCCTGCTCTGCTTTTTGGTCCGATTATCAGCCCGCGGCGTGGCCGCATGCCGGTTCGACGCCGCCAAAAATGGAGGAGAGCATGGCGAAATATCTCTATGTCTATCACGGCTCCGGCAAGATGCCGACCGAGGAAGCCGAGCGGAAAGCGGCGATGGATGCCTGGACCGGCTGGTACGACAAGCTCGGCTCGGCGGTCGTCGACGGCGGCAATCCTGTCGGCATGTCGAAGACGGTGCTGCCCGGCGGCACGGTCGAGAACAATGGCGGCAGCAATCCGACCGCCGGCTATACGATCGTCGAGGCGAAGGACATCGACGACGCCGTCGCCAAGGCCAGGGATTGCCCGATCCTGACGAACCCGGCCTTCAGTGTCGAGATCGCGCCGATCATCGAGATGATGTAGCGCTCAGACGAGCGCGGGCGGGCAGCGCACTGGCCTTGCCTGCCCGCCGTTGCACGGCTAGAAGAGTCGACCTTTTATCCATTTCGAGCTTCACTTTGCCTCAGTAACCGCCGGTCTCGTCCACTCCCCGAAAGCACCGCAGGCGCAGCTTTGGCGGCCCCTGCATCATTTCACGTGTTCTTCAGGCGGCGGTTTCGAGACCGGTTTGGCATTGCTGAGCCGCCGTCGAGCGTAACCCGCCGACGCCTGACTTCCAACATCGCAGCCTTTCGCCACGCCGTGCCCGCATGGGCATGATCCCGAAAAGTGGTATCCGGTTTTCGGAGAAGATCATGCTCGAACAAAGAGGGCATCTCGGACATCGCCGGCCTGACGGACTTCCCGACGGGAAGGGCCTACCGGCATGTCTGGACTGTTGCGTATCCGCTGGGCGATCGCGCCCAAAATCGCGCCTCGACCTCTCATCAACTGCAATCGCTGCGGCGGCGTCAGATCCTATCGATGCAGCGGAAAATTCCGTGTCAACGCCAACGGCAAGCGCATCGATGCCTGGCTGATCTATCGCTGCATCGGCTGCAACAACTCCTGGAACCGCGCCATTTTTGAGCGTTGCACCCGCCGCGACATCGAGCCGGCGCTGCTTGCGGCCCTCGAAAGCAACGATCCGGTTCTCGTGCGACGCCATGCCTTCGATCCGGTGGCGCTCCGAACGCGGATCGGGCGGGTCGAGGAATTTCCCGACGTCACGGTGCGAAAAGAGCTGCTGGACGGCGGGCCTCAATGCGCGGCAGCGCTTTGGCTCGAACTGCGGCTCGACGCCGCGACACCGTTGCGGCTCGACCGTCTGCTTGCCGGAGAGCTCGGCGTCTCGCGGTCGAGGCTGCAGGCCTGGGAAGAGCGGCAGTCGCTCGCCATCGAACCGGATGGCGCCAAGGCCCTGCGCAGGCCGGCGCGCGACGGCACGGCAATCAGCATCGATCTTTCCGGCGAGCCCGATCGCGACGCCATAATATCGGCTGCTTGCGGCTGAAATGAAAAATGGAGGGAGCGACGCTCCCTCCCCAATCGCTTTCGGGAAGGCTTACGCCGCGCCCATTACCTTGGCCGACTTCTCGAACCGCTTGCGCTCGTTCGGGTCGAGATAGAGCTTGCGGAGCCGAATGGTCTTCGGCGTCACCTCGACCAGCTCGTCGTCCTGGATCCAGGCCAGCGCCCGCTCCAGCGTCATGCGGACCGGCGGGGTCAGCTTCACCGCCTCGTCCTTGCCGGCGGCGCGGATGTTGGTGAGCTTCTTGCCCTTCAGCACATTGACCTCGAGGTCATTGTCGCGGCTATGGATGCCGATGATCATGCCCTGATAGACCTTGACGCCCGGATCGATGATCATCGGGCCGCGATCTTCCAGGTTCCACATCGCATAGGCGACCGACTCGCCCTGCTCGTTGGAGATCAGCACGCCGTTGGTGCGGCCCGCCAGTTCGCCCTTGTAGGGCTCGTAGGCATAAAACAGCCGGTTCATCACGGCGGTGCCGCGCGTGTCGGTCAACAGCTCCGACTGATAGCCGATCAGGCCGCGCGTCGGCGCGTGGAAGACGAGGCGCTGGCGGTTGCCGCCGGAGGGGCGCAGTTCCACCATCTCGGCCTTGCGCTCCGACATTTTTTGCACGACGACGCCGGCATGCTCCTCGTCGACGTCGATGACGACTTCCTCGACGGGCTCCAGCAATTCGCCGTTCTCGCCCTTCTGCATGACGACGCGGGGCCGCGACACGGCGATCTCGAAGCCCTCGCGGCGCATCGTCTCGATCAGCACGGCAAGCTGCAATTCGCCGCGGCCTGAGACGAAGAAGGAATCCTTCTCCGGCGATTCCTCGATCTTGAGCGCGACATTGCCTTCGGCTTCGCGCAGCAGGCGGTCGCGGATGACGCGGCTGGTCACCTTGTCGCCCTCGGTGCCGGCGAGCGGGCTGTCGTTGACGAGGAAGGACATGGTCACGGTCGGCGGGTCGATCGGCTGCGCGTGCAGCGGCTCGGTCACGCTCGGATCGCAGAAGGTGTCGGCGACGGTGCCTTTCGACAGGCCGGCGATGGCGACGATGTCGCCCGCCTGCGCTTCCTCGATCGGCTGGCGCTCGAGGCCGCGGAAGGCCAGGATTTTCGAGATACGTCCGGTTTCGATCTGCGTGCCGTCATGGTGCAGCACCTTGACCGCCTGGTTGGGCTTCAGCGAGCCCGACTCGATGCGGCCGGTGATGATGCGGCCGAGAAACGGATTGGCCTCCAGGATGGTGCCGATCATGCGGAACGGACCGGGATGCACCGTCGGCGCCGGCACGTGCTTGACGACGAGATCGAACAGCGGCGCCAGGCCCTGGTCCTTCGGGCCCTCCGGGTTTTCCGACACCCAGCCGTCGCGGCCCGAACCGTAGAGGATCGGGAAATCGAGCTGCTCGTCGGTGGCGTCGAGCGCGGCGAACAGGTCGAACACCTCGTTGACCACTTCGATGTGGCGGGCATCCGGGCGGTCGATCTTGTTGATGACGACGATCGGCCTCAAGCCCACCTTGAGCGCCTTGCCGACGACGAACTTGGTCTGCGGCATCGGCCCTTCGGCGGCATCGACGAGCACGATTGCCGAATCCACCATCGACAGGATGCGCTCGACCTCGCCGCCGAAATCGGCGTGTCCGGGCGTGTCGACGATGTTGATGCGGGTGCCGTTCCAGTCGACCGAGGTCGCCTTGGCCAGGATGGTGATGCCGCGCTCCTTTTCGAGGTCGTTCGAATCCATGGCGCGCTCGGCGACGCGCTGGTTGTCGCGGAAGGAGCCGGACTGCTTCAGGAGCTGGTCGACGAGGGTGGTTTTTCCATGGTCGACGTGCGCGATGATCGCGATATTGCGGAGGTTCATTGTCTGGTCTCGGGAGCGTTGCAGGCAGCAGGCCCAAAAGCGCTGCCTTTTTCGGTTGCGCGGCTCATACAAGGTTTTTCGCAATTGCGAAAGGGGAGGTCCCACCCCAAATACATGGTCACTGATTCTTAAACGTCTTGGTGTGAAATGATTCTGTTAACCAAGGCGGAACCTTTGAGGGGCCGGGCAGTTCGATGTTCATGAGCGATCAAATGTCCAGATTGCGTGCGGTTTTCGCATGGGCGGCGCTCGGCGTGCTGATTGCGGCCGGTGCCGCGCAGTCGGCGGCTGCACTGAGAGAAGCTGACCCGATCTCGCCGCCTGATGCCAAAACCGCGCAGCAGATGTTCGCCGACGCCCCTGACGGTGTCGACCCGATCGTCACCGGCCCGGTCAGCGCCGCCTTCAAGCAGCGTCAGAAGGCCGCCAACTGCGACAGCGCCGTCTGGCCGAACGTTCCTGCCGCCTGCTATCCGGACTGACGACCGCAGTCTTAGGAATGCAACAAGCGTAGCGATCCTTCCCACCCCCCTCTGGCCTGCCGGCCATCTCCCCCGCAAGGAGGGAGATCGGATGTCGCGTCGCCTTTCGCCAATCTCAATAGTCGAGGAGGGGCGCCAATGCCGAAGCTGCCAATCTCCCCCCTTGCGGGGGAGATGTCCGGCAGGACAGAGGGGGGTGCTGTCCCTCCAGCATCAAAATTCTGCCCATGTACGCTCCGAAGCGTAGAACCCCCCTACGCCGACCGCACCGGATCGAGCGTGATCTTGTAGAGCTCGTTGTCGTCGCGATCCATCAGCCGCACGGTGATCTGCTCGGTGGCGCCTGAAATGTCCACCAACCCGAAGAACTGCAGCCCGGCCGAGGGCGGCAGGTTCTGGCCCTGCTCGGCAGTCGGCGCCTTGATGAACTTCAGCTCCGGGCCGAAGGTCATGTCGAGATTATTGGGGCCGAAGGTGCCGGCATGGATCGGGCCGGAGACGAACTCCCAGAACGGGTTGAAATCCTGGAACTGCGCCTTGTCCGGGTTGTAGTAATGCGCCGCCGTGTAGTGGACGTCGGCGGTAAGCCATACCGTGTTGGTGATGCCGGCGTTCTTGATGTAGCGAAGCAGATCGGCGAATTCGAGCTCACGGCCCTTCGGCGCGCCATTGTCGCCATTGCTGACCGCCTCGGCGCCGGCTTTCTTGGTGGCGTCGTCCCAGACGACGAGGCCGAGCGGCATGTCGGCGGCAATGATCTTCCAGGTCGCCTTGGAATTCGCCAGTTCCCGCTTCAGCCACTGGGTCTGCTGTTCGCCGAGCATGCGCGACTTCGGCGTCAGCGTCTCCTCCATGTCCGGGCCGTTCGGCCCGCGATAGGAGCGCATGTCGAGGAAGAACACGTCGAGCAGCGGGCCGTGGGCGATCTTGCGATAGACGCGGCCCGGCTCCGACGGCTCGTAGCGGATCGTCGTCATCTCATGGAAGGCGCGCGCCGCGCGGGCCGCCAGCACATGGATGGATTTTTCCGTGTAGCGGTTGTCGGCGGTGAGATCCTTCGAATCCGACCAGTTGTTCAGCACCTCGTGGTCGTCCCACTGGTAGAAGGTCGGACAGATGGCGGAGAGGCCGAGCACGTGCTTGTCCATCATGTTGTACTTCCACTGATCGCGATACTCATCCAGCGTCTCGGCGACCTTGCGCTTGCCGTCGATCATGACGACGTTCTTCCACTTGCCGCCGCCGGGCAGGTCGACCTCGTCCTTCATCGCGCCGTCGGCATAGATCGTGTCGCCGGAATGCAGGAAGAAGTCAGGCGTGTGCTTGGCAATGGTGGAATAGGTCTTCATGCCGGTCTCGTCGATGCCCCAGCCCTGGCCGGCGGTGTCGCCCGACCAGGCGAAGCGCACGTCGCGCTTGGAGGCCGGCGCGGTGCGGAAGCGGCCGACGATCGGCTCGGAGACGGCATTGATGTCGGAAAGGTCGGCGGCGACCATGCGGTAGAAGATATCCTGGTCGCCGGCGAGGTCGGTGAGCAGCCGCTTCACCGTGTAGTCGCTGGCGGGCGAGGTATCGAGCGGCGCCAGCTTTGTCGCATCGGCGAAGCTTTCCGTCGTCGAGACTTCGTACATCACGCGCGCCGGCCGGTCGGTGCGGGTCCAGACCATGCCGGAGGTGGCGTCGACATCGCCGGACTGGACGCCATGGGTGAAGGCCGGGCGCTGGCTGGCGCGGGAATAGTAGGGCAGCGCGAGACCGGAGGCGCCGACAAGGCCAAAGGCGCTGGCCGAGGTGACGAAAGCGCGGCGGGTCAACGAGAGCTTGTTCATGGCTGTCTCCGGGATGGCGTTGAACGGGACCGCCAAGCTCGGGCCTCAATGTTTCAGGCGCATATCGGAACCATGAAGTTTTGATAACAGTGAACAGGCTGGTGAAGGCTGCCATCGACGCCGGGAAGGCGTGTTGAGATTCGGGTCAGGCCGAGTCGAAAATGGTGGTTCCCGAGAACCGGAGCGGAGCGTACTTTAAAGCACGTGAGCACCGGAAGCGCAGGAGACTGCCATTTGCAGGCCGGCCTCACCCGAATATCGACATGCCTTATGCCGCCTGGGGCTCCGGCTCGAACGCCGGCTTGCTCGTGTTGATCAGCAGCGAAATACAGGCCGCCGCGATGCCCGTCATGCCGGCGATCAAGAACGCGAGCTCATAATTGCCCTGCAATTCCCGCATCGTGCCGCCGAACGCGGCCGCCGCCGCAGCTCCCACCTGGTGGCCGGCGACGATCCAGCCGAAGACGATCGGCCCGCTGCGGTCGCCGAAGGCTTCGTTGGAGAGCCTCAGCGTCGGCGGCACGGTTGCGATCCAGTCGAGCCCGTAGAGCACGGCGAAGATGATGAGGCTGACCGCCGAGAAGCCGGAATAGGGCAAATAGATCAGCGACAGGCCGCGAATGCCGTAGTAGACGCCGAGCAGCTTGCGCGGGTCGAAGCGGTCGGTGAGCCAACCCGACAGCGTCGTGCCGATCAGGTCGAAAATGCCCATCATCGACAGCAGGCCCGCGGCCTGCACCTCGCCGATGCCCATGTCGCCGCAGAAGGCGATCAGATGCGTGCCGACCAGGCCGTTGGTGGTGAAGCCGCAGACGAAGAAGGTGGCGAAAAGATACCAGAACACCCTGGTACCCGCGGCGCGGCGCAGCGTGTTCAGCGTGTGCGCCAGGAAATTGCCCTGCGATGCAGGCGATGTCGGCGGCACGTCATCGGCCTCGGCGCCATAGCGCACCTGGCCGATCGAGGCCGGGCGCTCAGGCACCAGGAGAAGGACGAGCGGTATCAGCGCCGCGGTCGCGAGCGACACGGCGATCACCACCGGCTTCCAGCCACCGGCCTGCGCCAGCGAGGCGATCAGCGGCAGGAAGACCAGCATACCGGTGGCGCTGGAGGCCGACATCAGCCCCATCACCAGGCCGCGATTGGTCTTGAACCAGCGGTTGACAATGGTAGCGCCGAGCACGCTGGCGATGGCGCCAGAACCGATGCCCGAAAACACGCCCCAAGTGATGAAGAGATGCCAGGGCTCAGTCATCAGCAGGCTGAGGGCCGTCGAGCCCGACATGATCAGCAGCGCGGCAAGCAACGTCCGGCGCAGCCCGATGCGCTCCATCAGCGCCGCGGCGAACGGACCGGTCAGGCCGTAGAGCAGGATGCCGACGCCGGCGGCCATCGAGATGACGTCGCGCCGCCAGCCGAAGCTGTTTTCCAGCGGCAGCATCATGACGGAGGGCGCGGAGCGAAGCCCGGCGGCGATCAGCAGGCAGAGAAAAATGACGGCAACGACGACGAAGGCGTAGCGCTGGCCAAACGGACGGGACTGGGCTATCATGTTACTGACCGGTACGTTGCAATGGGATGGCAGAATACATACGTACCGGTCAGTAACATTGTCAAGCGAGTTTGGTGAATGTCATCGGACAATAAAATTGAAACGTCGGTGAACGAGACGCCTTCCGCGTCGACACCGAAGGCTGCCGACAAGATCCTCGACGTGGCGCGCGACCTGTTCTATCGCGAGGGCATCCGGGCAATCGGCGTCGACGAAATCGTCAGGCGTGCCGGCGTCACCAAGCCGAGCCTTTACCGCAGCTTTCCGTCGAAGGACGAGCTCGCCGCCTCCTATCTGCGCAAGTACGACCTTGAGTTCTGGGAGCGGTTCGAAGAAGCCGTCGACGCGCACCCGGGCAACCCGCGCGCGCAGATCGTCGCTTTCCTCACCCGCGTCGGCAAACGCACCCAGAAGCCGGACTATCGCGGCTGCGGCATGACCAACGCGGCGGTGGAATATCCCGAGCACGGCCATCCGGCGCGCATCGTCAGCGAGAACAACAAGCAGGAATTGCGCCGGCGTCTGCGCGCCATGGCGGCGGCAATGGGCGCCAGCGATTCCGACACGCTCGGAGACGGGCTGCTGCTGCTGATCGAGGGCGCCTATATCAGCGGCCAGCTCTTCGGTCTCGGCGGACCGGCGGCGTCGGTCGCCCGCAACGCCGACCTGCTGATCGAAGCCAGCTTGAAGAAATAGTGGTTGGCGCTACGCTTCGGCAACTCAAACGGAGTTGTCAGCGATGCGTGCGCTTCTGATCCCGCTTGCCCTCGCCGGTCTCTGCCAGGCAGCCCATGCCGGCGACATTTCCAGCGCCTACACCGACCTCGACTGGAAGAAAGACTGCGTGACTTACGCGCAGTCGGAAGAAGGCGACGGCGACTGGGCGAGCCTCGCCTGCGCCGGCTATCGCGGCTATCCGGTGCTGATCGGCTACGACGATGCGCGCGAGTCCGTTTACTACGGTTTTCCCTCCGACGACATGACCGCGGTGTGGGAAAGTTTTTCCGGGCTCAACACCGCCGGTCCGAAGGTCGAGTGGCGGATCGAAACCAACGGCGACAAGGCCGTGCCCTTCGCCGTCATTCACCGTCGCGAGATCAGCAATCCCGAAGACGAGAACAAGCCGACCGAAGTGCTGGTCGTCGCCAAGGTCGCACAGCCGGAAGAGCATGAAGGCTGCACCGTCGGCCTTGTGCTCGCCACCGGCAACGCTGAGGCCAACGACCAGGCACGCAAGCTCGCCGACGAAAAGGCGAAAGGTTTTGCCTGCGGCAAGGACAAGCGCGAAGTGATCGGCAAAGTGCCCGACTTCGGCCGCGTCGATAATTGACTACTTGCTTGCCTTCGCTCGCTCGATCGCGTCGACGATCATCTTCTTGGCGTATTTGGAATCGTGCCAGCCCTCGATCTTGACCCATTTGCCGGGTTCGAGATCCTTGTAGTGCTCGAAGAAGTGCTGCACCTGCTGGCGGGTGATTTCCGGCAGGTGGGTATATTCGGTGACGTTCTCGTAGCGCAGCGTGAGTTTCGGCGACGGAACCGCGATCACCTTCTCGTCCTGGCCGGCATTGTCTTCCATGATCAGCACGCCGATCGGCCGCACATTGATGACGCAGCCCGGCACCAGCGCGCGCGTGTTGCAGACAAGGACGTCGATCGGATCGCCGTCGCCCGACAGTGTGTGCGGCACGAAGCCGTAATTGCCGGGATAGCGCATCGAAGTGTGCAGGAAGCGGTCGACGAACAGCGTGCCGGCTTCCTTGTCCATCTCGTACTTGATCGGCTCGCCGCCGATCGGCACCTCGATGATGACGTTGACGTCCTCGGGCGGGTTCTTTCCGGTGGGCACGGCTTCGATACGCATGGCTCAAATCCCTCTCTCGATTTGTGAGATCGATAGCGGGCGGCGCGTCATGGTGCAATGCGGCGAATAGCACTGGACGCTATCGGAAGCGCACAGTTTGTGATGGATTGTAACCTAAGCTAGGCCCGTCATTCCCAGACGAAGGCGACCTTCTTCAGCGCCTTCTGCTCGAAGACCTCGACGCCTTCGGCGATGTCGCGGCCACCATTGCCGGCATAGAAGGCTAAAGCGTTGTAATTGTCTTCCAGCGCCCACACCACCAGGCCTCTGAGGCCGTGGTCGGCAAGGCGCGTGCGCGCCGCCTTGAACAACCGGCTGCCAAGCCCGATGCCCTGATATTCCGGGCGCAGGTAAAGCTCGTAGATCTCGCCCTGCTGCCTGAGCTCGCGGGCGCGATTCTTGCCGATCGTGGCATAGCCGGCGATCGTGCCGCCGATCTCGACCACCAAAACGGTCGCCGCGCGGCGAATCGCGTTCGCCCACCAGTCGGGGCCGCGGCGATTGATCATGGCCGTCAGCGTGCGGTGCGGGATGATGCCGGAATAGGCGCCGCGCCACGCCTCCTGATGCACTTCGGCGATGGCGATTGCATCGCGAGGGTCGGCTTTCCGGATGTCGATCGTCAGCGTGTTCATGATTTGTTAACCATAGACCCGCTTCGCCCGCTTGCAAAGAGTCCGCTCTGTCGCGCCCGCGCTTTCACACAGGCGAACTTGCAGGCACCGGAAGCGGGAACCCGCCGGGAGCCGGCCGGCCTAGCGGATTTATGGAAAAGCTCTGTCAGATTTCGACGAGATGGTCGTCGAGCTCGTTGGTGTCGCCTTCGGTCACCGGAAAATGCTCGGCGAGCACCGCGCCGACCGATTCGATCGCCTTGACGAAACCGTCGGCGAGACGGTCGTCGCCGGCATGCCGGGTGAGCTCCCGCACCACGCCGTCCCAGACATGCTGGCCGACCTTGGCATCGATGCCGCTGTCGGCGACCACTTCGGCATAGCGCTCGGCGATCGAGACGAAGATCAGCACGCCGGTGCGTGCGCTCGTGCGATGGACGTTGCGGGCGAGGAACTGCTTCATCGCATTGGCGTGCGCCGCCTGGTAGCGCAGCCGCCTCGGTACGAGATGGATGCGCCAGCCGGGCAGCGCCCATAGAAGCACCAGCATGCAGCCAAGCGCCAGAAGCTGGGCAAGCACGAAATGCGGCAGACGGATGGTCAGCCACCAGGCTTCCAGCCCGTAGGCCACCGCAAGGCTGACGATGAGCGTGGCAAGCGCCGCCGCGAACGCGGCCGGGAAGAGATAGCCGTCGCTGGATTGCGCCACGACGCAGTAGATCTCGCCGTCGGTCTTGGCCTCGGCGGCGCGGATCGCATCGGCGATGCGGTCATGGTCCTCAGGGTTGATCGGTCGCGTTGCCATGGTCCTCACCAGCTTCCCGAGGAGCCGCCGCCGCCCGACGAACCGCCGCCGCCGGAAAACCCGCCGCCACCGCCGCCACCGGAGGACCAGCCTCCGCCGCCCGACGACCAGCCGCCGCTGCCGGAGGATGACCGTCGTCCCGGCTCGAAGGTCATGCCGAGCCAGCGGTAGCGGCCCGGGCCGATCTTCTGGCCGAAGATCGGCGGCAGCACCGTCAGCGCGATGCTGCCGAAGAAGATCAGCGCCCAGATGGTGATGAAAATGGCGAAGAACAGGTCGTCCGAGTTGAACGGCGCCTGCTCGTTGCGCTTGCCGCGCGCCTCCAGCTCTTCCGGATTGCCCTCCAGCACCATGATCATGTCGTCGACGGCCTTGCTGATGCCGCCGGAGAAGTCGCCGGCGCGGAAGGCCGGCACCATGTCGTTCTCTATGATCAGCTTGGTGTGCAGGTCGGTCAGCGTGCCTTCCAGCCCATAGCCGACCTCGATGCGCATCTTGCGGTCGTTGGGCGCGACCAAAAGAAGAACACCATTGTTCTCCTTGGCCTGGCCAAGCTTCCAGAAGCGGAACAGCCGGTTGGCATAGGGCTCGATCTCCTCGCCGCCGAGGCTGGGGATTGTTGCGACGACGATCTGGTCGGAGCCCTTCTTCTCGAAGTCCGCGAGCTTCTGCGTCAGCGCCGCACGCGTGCCGGCATCGATGATGCCGGCATTGTCGACCACGCGGCCGGTGAGCGCGGGCAGGTCGGCGGCGAATGCGGCGAGGGGGAAGAGGAAGGAGAGAAGAAGGCCAAGAAGGCTAAGGTAGGCGTTCTGTCGCGCCCCCCTCTGTCCTGCCGGACATCTCCCCCTCAACGGGGGAGATTGGCTGTCATCGCCCGCCGCGAATCTTCTGCGACGCTGGAGATTGGCGAAACCGGCAAAGCTGCCAATCTCCCCCCTTGAGGGGGAGATGTCCGGCAGGACAGAGGGGGGTATCAACACGCCAGCGGTCCGTCTTCTCGCGGCTATCAACACGCCAGCGGTCCGTCTTCTCGCGGGATTGTATTCAGAAGACTGTCGAGCGCTCTCACCCGCCCTGCTTCGTGCCAAAATCCACTTTTGGCACCTGCATCTTGTCTTCCTCGACGGTGAAGTTGGCAAACGGCTCGTTGCCGCGGAACCAGAAGGTCGCCCACAGCACCGACGGGAAGGTCCTCAGCGTCAGATTGTAGTCCCTGACCGCCTGGATGTAGTCGCGGCGCGCCACCGCGATGCGGTTCTCGGTACCTTCGAGCTGCGCCTGCAGCGCGAGGAAGTTCTGGTTGGCCTTGAGGTCGGGGTAATTCTCCGACACCGCGATCAGCCGCGACAGCGCGCCCGTCAGTCCGGCCTGGGCATCCTGGAACTTCTTCAGCGCTTCGGGATCCTTCAGCGTGTCCGGCGTGACCGTGATCTGCGTCGCCTTGGCGCGCGCCTGGACAACCGCGTCGAGCGTGTCCTTCTCATGCGAGGCATAGCCCTTCACCGTCTCGACCAGGTTCGGGATCAGGTCGGCGCGGCGTTGATACTGGTTGAGCACCTCGCTCCAGGCCGCCCTGGCGTTCTCCTCCGCCGTCGGGATGGTGTTGTAGCCGCAGCCGGCAAGCAGCGGCAGCACGAAAGCCATCATCAGCAAGGCGGGCAAGTTGCGGAAGGCGGAGGGTAGAAAAAGGCGCTCGGCGAACATGATTGGTCCCCTCGGATCAAAGTTGCATGCGAAGCCTTACCACAATCTGCGCGCAAGAAAATGACCCGATGATGGCGCAGTCCTAGTCCTGCCGCTCGCCCCTGTGAATACGCGCGCGAACAGGCTAAGCTCCCGGCCGGAAAGGACATTTGTCATGGCCGAGCGCCGGGACGACGAGAACGAATCGCGCCGCATCCTTGAGCGCGTCGCGCGCGAGACGGCGCCGGGCGGCACATCGTTCGTCGCCCGCGCCGCGAAAGACGCGCGCGACCACGTGACCGCGGCGGACACCGACCGTTCCGATCCGATCGAATATTGGGGCACCCGCATTGGCCGAACACTCGGCCTCATCATCGCCATTGGGCTGTTGGCCTGGCTGGTGTATGTCGCCACGCAGGGTGGCTAGGAACCGAATTCCATGAATGCAGAGAATACCGACGCGCCGCGCGCGGTCATCGTCATCTCCAGCCATGTCGCCCGCGGCTCGGTCGGCAACCGCGCCGCGGTCTTTGCACTGGAGACGCTGGGCTTTCCGGTCTGGGCGGTGCCGACCGTCATCCTGCCCTGGCATCCTGGCCACAGCCGCGCTACGCGCATCGTGCCGCCGCTCGACCAGTTCAAGGCGCTGCTGGCCGATCTCGAGCGCGCGCCATGGCTGGGCGAGGTCAAGGCGGTGCTATCAGGCTATCTCGGCGAGGCCGGCCAGGCCGAGGCTGTCGCCTCGCTGGTCGCCGCCGTCAAGGCAAGGACCCCGAGTGCCCTCTATGTCTGCGACCCGGTGATGGGCGATGCGGGCGGGCTCTACGTACCGGAGCCGACGGCCGTCGCCCTGCGCGACAGGTTGATGCCGATCGCCGACATCGCCACGCCCAACTGCTATGAACTGGAATGGATGGCCGGCGCGCCGCTGCCGGACATCAAGTCGGTGACGGCGGCCGCCCTTCACGCCGGTCCCTCCACCATGCTGGTCACTTCGGCGCCGTCGATGCTGACGGGCGGCACCGGCAATTTCCTGCTCGACGGCAGCCAAGCACTGCTTGCCGAGCACCGTATGATCGAGAAGCCGCCGAACGGGCTGGGCGACCTGACGGCCGCCGTCTATCTCGCCCGCATCCTGTCCGGCCAGCCGCCGGCAAAGGCGCTGCAGTCGACCACGGCCGCCGTCTACGAGATCCTCGCCCGCACCGCCAAACGAGGCGGCGACGAGCTGCAGCTGGAAACCGACGCGCAGAGCCTGTCGCATCCGATGGCCATGGTGCAGCTGCGTCATCTCCTCCATCCCGGGCGGGACAAGCGGGCGTGACGCCAGGCGGTGCCGTTTTGGCCGGGGTCGACGGCTGCAAGGCCGGCTGGATCGCCGTCCATCGCAGGCAAGGTGCTTCGCCTTTGGTCTCGGTCTTCCCGACGTTCCAGGTGCTGCTCGACGCCTTGTCGGATGCCACGATCGCCGTCGATATGCCGATCGGCCTGCCGGATTTTTCACGAAAAGGCGGGCGCGGACCGGAAGCGCTGGTGCGGCCGCTGCTCGGCCAACGGCAATCCAGCGTCTTTGCCATCCCGTCGCGCGCCGCGCTCTATGCCGATACCGCCGACTTCACGACCATCGAGGCCTGGTATGCCGCGCATCGGCAGGCAAGCGAAGTGGCAATGGCGACCTCAAATCCGCCTCGTGGCGTTTCCATCCAGGCCTTCGGCATCTTTGCGAAAATCCGCGAGATCGATGCTCTGCTGATCGCGCGGCCGGATTTGCGCGACCGCATCTTCGAATCGCACCCGGAAGTCGCCTTCTCCCGGCTGAACGGCGGCATGGCGATGGCGCTGCCGAAGAAGATAAAGGGCGCCGTCAACCCGGCCGGCATGGAGGAGCGCAAGGCGCTGCTTTGCCGACACGGCTATGACAAGGGCTTTCTCGACCAGGCGCCGCCGAGGGGCGCCGCCAGCGACGACTTTCTCGACGCGGCGGCCATGTTGCTGATCGCCGGCCGCATCGCCTGCGGCGAGGCGCGGCCTTCGCCCGATCCGCCGCTGACCGACCGTTTCGGCATTCGGGTTGCCATCTGGGCCTAGCAGTGCCCGAGGCCCGCGATTGCGACGCAGCCATCCGCAATTCGGCATTGCCCGCGACCGGCTTTTGCCGTTAGAGCCTTTTCCGATCGCACCGAGCTGCCGTCTCCAACCCCGGAAAGGCTCCAGCCGCCCATGCCTCACCTCCCCGAGCACCTTCTTGCCGGCTATCGCAACTTCATGAGCGGCCGCTATCCCGCCGAAAGCGGCCGCTACCGCTCGCTGGCGCGCGAAGGCCAGGCCCCCGAGACCATGATTGTCGCCTGCTGCGATTCGCGGTCGGCCCCCGAGGCGATCTTCGATGCCGGGCCGGGCGAGCTTTTCGTGCTGCGCAATGTCGGCAATCTGGTGCCGCCCTATGCGCCGGACGGCGAGTACCATTCGACCTCAGCCGCGCTCGAATTCGCCGTGCAGAGCCTGAAGATCAAGAACATCGTGGTGATGGGCCATGGCCGCTGCGGCGGCATCCGCGCCGCGCTCGACACCAATTCCGCTCCGCTGTCGCCCGGCGACTTCATCGGCAAATGGATGAGCCTGATCGCGCCCGCCGCCGAGACCGTCTCGTCCAGCACCTTCATGACGGCGACCGAGCGCCAGACGGCGCTGGAGCGCATCTCGATCCGCTACTCGATCGCCAATCTCAGGACCTTCCCTTGCGTCTCGATCCTCGAAGGCAAGGGCCGGCTCACCCTGCACGGCGCCTGGTTCGACATCTCGACCGGCGAGCTCTGGGTCATGAACAAGGACACCGGCGATTTCGAGCGGCCGGAAATGGAGTGATGTAATGCACCGCCATTTCCGTCATGCCGTCTTTGTTGCCGTCGCGCTGCTATTCTCGGTCCTTGCCGCTCGCGCCGACGATAGCGCCGTCATCGAGCGGTGGTATTCAGCATTGCTTGCGGCCGACCGCACCGAATTGTCGGCCCTGCTTGCCGACGACGCGCGCATGACGCTCGAGGACCTTGGCATCGTCCAGAACAAGCAGGAATTCATCGACTCGATCGACCAGTGGCAGGACGCGGTCGCGGGTGCCGCGATCCGTCACCGCATCGAGAAGAGCGAGAACGGCGAGACCACGGTGCTCGCCTGCTACGACTTCCCCGAAAACGACACGCTGATGCGCGAGACCTTCACCGTCGTCGGCGGCCGTATCACCGCAAGCACCCAGACCGCGATCGCGCAGGACTGCAGCGCCTACTGATCCTGCTGTTGCGCGCCGCTCGGCATCGCCCTACATCCGAGGCAACCCGCCTCTATCCAGCCCACCGGAATTGCTCATGTCATCGTCAAAACCCGTCGACCTCGCCGCCCATCCGTTGACCCTTTGGCAAGGCCCGCTCGGCCTGCCGGATTTCTCGCGCATCGGCGACAATGATTTTGGTCCGGTCTTCGACGCGGCGCTGCAGGCGCATCAGGCCGAGATCGACGCCATCGCCGGCAACAGCGAAGCGCCTACGGTCGAAAACACGCTTGCCGCGCTGGAGCTCGCCGGCGAGCCGCTCGACCATGTCTCGTCGATCTTCTGGTGCCGCGCCGGCGCCCACACCAACGACACCATCCAGGCGATGGAACGTGAGGTTTCGCCGAAGATGTCGCGACATTTCTCGGCGATCTCGATGAACGAGAAGCTGTTTGCCCGCATCGACGACCTCTACCAGCGCCGCGACAGCCTGAACCTCGATCCCGAAACGCTGCGCGTCTTGGAAAAAACCTGGAAAGGCTTTGTCCGGTCCGGCGCAAAACTGGACGCCGATGGCAAGAAGCGGCTAGCCGCCATCAACGAGGAACTGTCCTCGCTCGGTACCAAATTCGGCCAGAACGTGCTGGCCGATGAGCGCGACTGGGCGCTGTTCCTCGACGAGGCCGACCTCGTCGGCTTGCCGGATTTCTTGAAGAGCGCGATGGCCGAGGCCGCCGAGATACGCGGCCAGAAGGGCCGCTATGCCGTCACGCTGTCGCGCTCGATCTACGAGCCGTTCTCGACTTTCTCAGAGCGCCGCGACCTGCGCGAGATCGCCTTCCGCGCCTTCATCATGCGCGGTCAGAATGGCGGCGTCACCGACAACACCGACGTTGTGCGGGGCATGCTGAAGCTGCGCGCCGAGAAAGCGAAGCTGCTTGGGTATGAATCCTTCGCTGCGCTTAAGCTCGACGATACGATGGCGAAGACGCCGAAGGCCGTGCACGACCTGCTCGACCCGGTCTGGGAAAAGGCGCTGGAGAAGGCAGCAAGCGACCAGAAGGAACTGGAGCGGCTGGCGGCGGAAGCCGGCAGCAACGAGAAATTCGCGGCCTGGGACTGGCGCTTCTACCAGGAGAAGCTGCGCGCCGAGAAATTCGCCTTCGACGAGGCCGAGCTGAAGCCGTACCTGCAGCTCGAGCGCGTCATCGAAGCCTGTTTTGATGTCGCCACAAAATTGTTCGGCATCACTTTCGAGGAGAAGAAGGGCATCGCCGCCTGGCATCCCGACGCGCGCGTCTTCGTGGTCTGGAACGCCGACGGTAGCGAGCGCGGCCTGTTCCTCGCCGACTATTTCGCACGGCCGTCAAAGCGCTCGGGCGCCTGGATGAGCGCGCTGAAGTCCGGCTACAAGCTCGGCGACGGCGCGAAGCCCGTCATCTACAACATCATGAACTTCGCCAAGCCGCCGGCCGGCGAGGCTGCGCTTCTCTCGGTCGACGAAGCGAAGACGCTGTTCCACGAGTTCGGCCATGCGCTGCACGGCATGCTGACCGACGTCACCTGGCCTTCGGTCGCCGGCACCTCGGTCAGCCGCGATTTCGTCGAGTTGCCCTCGCAGCTCTACGAGCACTGGCTGACGGTGTCGGCGGTGCTGGAAAAGCATGCGCTGCACGTCAAGACCGGCAAACCGATGCCGAAGGACCTGCTCGACAAGATGCTCGCCGCCCGCACCTTCGGCGCCGGCTTCGCCACCGTCGAGTTCACGGCGTCGGCGCTGATCGACATGGCCTACCACGCTCGCCCTGACGCACCGGGCGAGCCGCTTCGATACGAGGCCGAAACGCTCGAAAAGCTCGATATGCCCGACACCATTGCGATGCGCCACCGCACCCCGCATTTCGGCCATGTCTTCGCCGGCGACGGCTACTCAGCCGGCTACTATTCCTACATGTGGTCGGAAGTGCTGGACGCCGACGCCTTCGCGGCATTCGAGGAGACGGGCGACCCCTTCAATCCGGAACTCGCCGAGCGGCTGAGGAAGAACATCTACGCCGCCGGCGGCTCGAAAGACCCGGAAGAGCTCTACACTGCGTTTCGCGGCAAGATGCCCTCGCCCGAGGCGATGATGGTGAAGCGCGGGCTGGTGTAGCGCCGGGTAATCTCCCCCTCAAGGGGGGAGATATCAGTTCCACGGATCCTTCACCCGTGGCCAGATCGGCCGGTTCAGCTTTTTGTAGTCCGTTTTCGCCGGGTTGCTCGGATACGAGCTCGGCGCCGCGACGTAGATGATCTCGGCGGCGATCGGCGCGAAGCCGGCGTAGAAATGGTTGGTCGATTTGATCAGCAGGATGTCCTTGCCCAGCGGATCGACGCCGATGTTGGAAAAAATATCCGGCTCGAAGGTCTGCGTGCGGTTGGTGTTGAGGATGACGTCGACCTCGGTGCCTTCGATACGCACCACCGCCGCCGGCCCTAGCGTCACCCGGCTCGGCCCGAAACTCTGCCAGCCTTCGCTGACCGTCTTCAGCACCGTGACGCGCGCGTCGATCGGCTCACCGGCCTGCGGTCCGGCCTTGCCGCCGAAGCGCAGGTCGATCGCCGCGCCCGCGCCGGCCGCATGGCAGAAGGTCACCGCGACCGGATCCCAGATCGTCGCGACGCCAACCTTGTCCACGCCGCGCTTAAGCAGCTCGCGCAGCACGATGGTGCCGTCGCCCGGCACACCGCCGCCGGGATTGTCCCAGATATCGGCGATCACCACCGGCTTGTCCTGGCGCTCGACGCGCACGGCCAATGCCCGCTCTATGCCGGCGGAGGCGGAGAGCATCGTCATCGCGGTCTTTTCGCGCAAGGCATAGAGCTCGCGCCCCAGCTTCTCCGCCAGCGCGTCGCCCTTTTCCTTGTCGTTGTCGGTGATGACCAGGATGCGCGCGCCCATCTCCGGCACGTCGGCGGCCATGAAGCCGTGGATGACCGAGACCGACAGCACTCCATCCTTGCCATGCAGCGCTTTGATCTTGTCGACAAACGAACGCATCGGCTCGCGGCTTGTCGGCAGCACCTGGATCATGCGGCAGTCGAAGGTCGAGATGACCGGCTTGATCTCGCCGCGCGCCGCGGCAAGGCCGAGGTCGACGACATGCGCGCCGCGCTCGTAGAAATCGGTGTGCGGGAATTCGAGGAAATAGGCCATGATGTCGGAGGCCGCCACGCGCTTCGGCGTCAGATGGCTGTGCGGATCGAATTCCGAAGCGATCACCACTTTCGGCCCGACGATGTTCCGCACGCGCTCGAGCAGATCGCCTTCGCAATCGTCATAGCCTTGCGCCACCATGGCGCCATGCAGGCCGAGGATCACCGCATCGACCGGCAGGGCGGCCTTGAGCTGATCGAGGATCTCGTCGCGCAGCGCCTCATAGGTTTGCCGCTGCACGATCCCGCCGGGCTCCGCCCAGGTGGCGGTGCCTTCTATGACGGTCAGACCTTCCTTGGCCGCGCGCCGGCGCAGCGCCACGATCGGCGAGGAGCACAGCGTCGGCGTCTCCGGATGCTTGCCCGGCCCGGCATAGAAGGCCATCTCGAACGAGGCCCGGTCGGTCGGCACCGGCGAGAAGGTGTTGGTTTCCGTCGCCAGCGAGGCGGTGAAGACGCGCATGAACGCTCCGTGCGGTAGATGCTACTTGACGGCCCCGAGCGCCAGCCCGCGGACGAGGTAGCGCTGCAGCCAGATGAAGAGGATCGCCACCGGCAAGGTCGCCAGCAGCGTGGCCGCCATGACATGGTGCCACTCGATCGTATAGCGGCCGGCGACCAGCGAGAAAACCTGGATCGGCAGCGTGTAGCTTTCCTGGCTGCGCAGCATGGTGAGCGCCACCACGAACTCGTTCCAGGCGTTGATGAAGGTGAAGATCGCCGTCACCGCGATGGCCGGCAGGCAGAGCGGCAGGAACACTTTTCGCAAGGTCAGCCAGCGGCCGGCGCCTTCCATCCAGGCCGCCTCCTCGAGATCGCGCGGGATCGTGTCGAAATAGCTCTGCAGCATCCAGACGGTGAAGGCGACGTTGAAGGCCATGTAGATGAAGCCGAGCGCCGTGGTTGATTCGACCAGCCCCCAGGCTGCCATCAGCCGGAACAGGCCGAGCACCAGCACGATCGGCGAGATCATCTGCGAGATCAGAAGGAACTGGCGGAAGGCGCCATAACCGGCAAAGCGGAAGCGCGACATGGCATAGGCCGCCGGCACCGAGATCAGGATGGCGCCGACGGTGGCGAGCGCCGAGACATAGAGCGAGTTGAAAAGCGCCTGGCCGAAGCCGGTCGCCACCCACATGTCGGCAAAATTCGACCAGCGGAATTCGCTCGGCCACCAGGTTGGCGTGAGCACCTCGGTCCGCGGTTTGACGGCGGTGAGGAACATCACCGCGAAGGGGAAGATCGTCACCACGATCAGCGGCAGAAGCAGCAACCAGGCGATGATCGAGCGTCTCAGCTTGCCGTTCCTCATGCGCGTTGCTCCCGCATGGCGAGGCGCACATAGATCATGGTGAAGATGAGCAGGATGACGAACATCACCAGCGACACCGCGGACGCCTCGCCCAATTTGCCGATGCGGAAGGCGAGCTTGTAGAGATGCGTCACCAATATGTCGGTGGAGTTCGCCGGCCCGCCCTGCGTCATCACCCAGATGATCGGGAAGGAGTTGAAGACGTAGATCGTGTTGAGCACGATCGCGATGTTGATGAAGGGCTTCAGCAACGGAAAGGTGATCTCGCGGAATTGCTGGAATGCCGTTGCGCCCTCGAGTGCGGCGGCCTCATAAAGGTCGTCGGGGATCGAGGACAGGCCGCCGAGGAAGATCGTGGTGGTGAACGGCACCGTCACCAGTATGCCGATCAGCACCTGCATCGGGAAGGCGGTCTCGGCGCTCGCCAGCCACTGTATGTTCTGGCTGATGATGCCGAGCTTCATCAGCGCCGAATTCAGCATGCCGCTTTCGCCGTTGAGCGCCCAGCGCCAGACCACCGCCGTCATGGTGAGCGACACGGCCCAGGGCAGCATGATGATGACGCGCGCAATTCCGCGGCCGTAGAAGTCGGTATTGAGGATGATTGCCACAGGGATCGACAACAGCAGCGCGCCGCCGACCACGAGCACGGTCCATAGGCCGGTGCGCCATAGCGCGGCGACAAAATCGGGATCGGCGGCGAGCGCGGCGAAATTGGCCAGGCCGCTGAAGTCGCGCAGCTGGCCAAAGCGATTCACGTTATGCGTCGATATCTGAACGAGGTCCCAGACCGGCCAGAAGATCACCACCGCTGCCAAGAGCAGACTGGGGAGCGTCAGCAGATAGGGCAGGATACGGCTTTGCATCGGCTGGCTGGCACCGCGTTGCGGATAGATATCGGTGGCAGTGGCATTGGAGCTCAAGGCACGTCCCCGCATTTGAATTCCTCGCCGGCGTTCGCGCCGCCCCTCACCTGCCTGCCGGCATGCTCTCCCCGTATAGTGACGGGGAGAGGAGCGCTCTCATCAATGTTTTCGCCAATCTCCAACGTGGCAAGTAACGGCGGCGGGGTTGCGGCCGACACCTTTCTCCCCGTCACTATACGGGGAGAAATGCCCGGCAGGGCAATGAGGGGCGGCACCGACATCGATGATCTGTCCCTGAACCGATTGCCCTATGTTCTTCCGCAAATTCGACGGAAAACCGCGCGGGATTTTTCTGAATTTGCTCCGTGACCGGAATAGGTGTGGCGCGCCCCGACGGGGTGGGGCGCGCCACGGGCGCAGGGAGTGACGCCCTATTTCTTCAGCACGCCGTTGGCCTTGTCCGCCGCCTCCTTCAGCGCGGCTTCGGGCTCGGCGCTGCCGAGATAGATCTTCTGCATGGCGTCCGAGGTGATCTGGGCGATCTCTTCCCAGCCCGGGATGACCGGCGCGAAGCGGGCGTCGGGCAACAGCGCGGTGAAGGCGGCGAGGTCGGCGTTGTTGACGTAATAGTCCATCTTCGCCTCTTCCTTGTTCACCGGCAGGAAGCCTTCGCCCTGCGTGAACTTGGCGCGCTGCTCCTTGGTGAACAGGAAGTCGAGCAGCTTCCAGGCCTCGTCCTTGTTCTTGGAGTTCTTGAACATGATGATGGAGTCGGTGACGCCATAGGTGCCGCGCGCGCCGGTCGGACCGGCAGGAATGGCGGCGACGCCGTATTTCAGCTTCGGCGCTTCTTCCTTGATCTGGTTGGACAGGAACGGCGCGGTGATCATCATGCCGACCTTGCCCTGCTTGAACAGATTCTGCACGTCCTCGCGATTGTTGGAGGTCACACCTGGCTCCGTCAGGCCCTCGTCGATCATCGACTTGTAGAGCTTGGCGGCCTCGAGCGCGCCCGGCGTGCTCAAACCGGACGTGCCGTCCTTGTTGAGGATCTCGGTGCCCTGCGACCACATCGCATAGTAGTAATAGACGTCGGTCTCGATCTCCTTGCCCTGCAGGCCGAAACCGAAGGCGCCGACCGCCTTGATCTTGCGCGCATCTTCCTGCAACTCGGTCCAGGTTGCCGGCGGCTTGGCGATGCCTGCCTTCTCGAACAGCTCCTTGTTGTAGTACATGGCGCGCGCCGAGGCGGCGATCGGCAGGCCGTAGGTGTGGCCATTCATGATCGAGGGCTGCAGGAAGGTGTCGATGAAGCGGTCCTTGAATTCGGGCTTGATATAGCTGTCGAGCGGCTCGGCGACGTCCTGCTGCACGAAGTCGATCAGCCAGCGCGTGCCGATGATCGAAAGGTCCGCATTGGTGCCCGCGGTGATGTCGGTGGTGAGTTTTTGCAGCAGCACATCCCACGGCACGACCTCGTACTTGATCGTGATGCCGGGATTGGCCGCCTCGAACTCCTTCTTCACCTCTTCGAAATAGGGGCCTGTCTTGGCGCTGTATTCGGCGACGGTGACGCGCACCTCGCCGGCGTCGGCCGGCGCTGACAGCGCCAGCATGCTCATTCCGGCCAACAGGCCGACCGTCCATTTCGCAAGGCTCATCTGATTTCCTCCCATGATGCGCATTCGCGCCTGGCCCGGTAGGGCACAGGATTTATGTTACTTTCCTACATTATCGATGGTTTTCAGCGATGCAAGCAGTTTATCATGTTGCTTAATTACATTTCGTTGAGTAGCGTTCTGTCACTATCTGACGTGGTCGAGGAGCGCGTATCGTGGTGTCAAAGGCCGATTTCGAGGGTAAGACCGTTGTCGTCACCGGCGCCGGCGGCGGCCTCGGCTCGGCGATCGTGGCGCTGATGGCCGAGCGTGGCGCGCGCATCGTCGGCTGCGACCAGTCGGCCGAGGCGTTGGCCAGCCCGCATATCGCCTCGCGCCACGTCTTCAACCTGCTCGACCGCGCCTCGATCGAAGCGGCGATCCCAGCTTTGCTCGACAAGGACGGCGTCCCCGACATCCTGATCAACAATGCCGGCTGGACGCGCGCCGAGACGCTGAAAGCGCTGACGGCGGACAGGATCGAACAGGAACTCGACCTTAATCTTACCGGCGTGATGAATTTCGCCGATCCGCTCGTCAAGGCGATGGCCGGGCGCGGTTCGGGCAGCGTCGTCTTCATCTCCTCGGTCAACGCCATCGCGCATTTCGGCAATCCGGCCTATGCCGCCGCCAAAGCCGGCATCAATGCCTATGCCAAATCGATTGCCGTCGAGCTTGGCCGCAGCGGCGTGCGCGCCAACGTCGTCTGCCCGGGGTCGATCCGCACCGCCGCCTGGGACCATCGCCTGGCCAAGGATCCCGAGATCCTCGGCCGGCTGAAGCGGCTCTATCCGCTCGGCCGCATCGTCAACGCATCGGAAGTGGCTGAGGCCGTGGCTTTCCTTGCCTCCGACCGGGCTTCCGGCATAACTGGCGCGGTGGTGCCGGTGGACGCCGGACTGACGGCCGGCTACCTGCCTTTCATCGACGACATATTGGGAGCGTGACCATGACCGATGTCCTGTTTCGCAACCTGTCGAAATCCTTCGGCCAGCACAAAATTCTCGAGGACATCAACCTCGAGATCAAAAGCGGCGAGTTCGTCGTGCTGGTCGGTCCGTCCGGCTGCGGCAAGTCGACCCTGCTGCGCATGCTGGCCGGGCTGGAGACGATCACCTCCGGCGACCTCGTGATCGGCGGCTTGCGAGCCAACGACCTGCCGCCGCAGAAGCGCAACATCGCCATGGTGTTCCAATCCTACGCGCTGTTCCCGCACCTGAAGGCCGCGGACAATATCGGCTTCGGCCCGAAGATACGCGGCGAGACGCGCGCCGCGATCGAGGACAAGGTGAAGAAGGCTTCCGGCGTCCTCAACCTCTTCTCCTATCTCGACCGCTACCCCAGGCAATTGTCGGGCGGCCAGCGCCAACGCGTCGCCATGGGCCGCGCCATCGTGCGCGAGCCTTCGGTATTCCTCTTCGACGAACCGCTCTCCAACCTCGACGCGCAATTGCGCGTGCAGATGCGCACCGAGATCAAGGCGCTGCACCAGCGGCTAAAATCGACCATCGTCTACGTCACCCACGACCAGATCGAGGCCATGACCATGGCCGACCGCATCGTGGTGATGGACCGCGGCCGCATCCAGCAGGTCGGGCAGCCGCTGGAGCTCTACGACAGGCCGGCCAACAAGTTCGTCGCCGCCTTCATCGGCTCGCCCTCGATGAGCTTTGTTTCCGGCGCGCTGAAGACTGCCGACAGCAAATCCTGGTTCGAGACCAAAGGCGGCGGCCGGCTGGCGCTTGCCAAGGCTGCTTCCGGCAGCGACACCGTGGAGGCCGGCATCCGCCCCGAGCATTTCGTCATCGGCGCCGCCGAGGACGCGATCGCGATCGATGTCGACGTCGTCGAGCCGACCGGCTCGGAAACGCATGTCTATGGCTCGGTCGGCGACGACACCGTGCGCGCCGTGTTCCGCGACCGGCTGCAGGTCAAGCCGGGGGACAGGCTGCCGGTGAGCGTCGACCCGCGCAATATCCACCTCTTCGACAAGGCGACGGGCCTGCCGCTGTGAAGACGAGACGATTTTGAAGACAACAAGATGAAGACGCCGGCCGACATCATCACCCGCCTGCAATTGATGTCGCAGGACGGCACCAAGTCGGACCGTCGGCTGGCGGGCTTGGTACTTTCCGACCTCGACTTCGCCTCCAAGGCCGCGATCTCGGAGATCGCCGCGCGCGTCGGCGTCAGCGAGCCGACGGTCACCCGCTTCTGCCGCAATCTCGGCTGCGAGGGCCTGCGCGATTTCAAATTCTACCTGGCGCAGGCGATCGCCATCGGCGGCCAGTATCTGTCGCCGGAACCGCTCAGCCGCGACGCGCGCGAGCAGCGCATTGTGTCGGCCATCACCGAAGCGGCGATCGCCGCCATCCAGCGCGCCAGCGAGAACCTCGACATGACGACGCTGATGGCTGTGGCTGCCCGCATCGCCGGTTCCGGCAACGTGCTTTGCATCGGCTCCGGCGGCATTTCCTCGATGATGGCGACCGAGATGCAGAACCGGCTGTTCCGGCTGGGCCTCTCGGCGCTCGCCCAAGTCGACGGCCAGCTGCAGCGCATGTATGCTGCGGTCGCAACACCGGAGACGACGGTGGTCGCCTTCTCGGTGTCGGGCTATGCGCGTTCGGTCATCGAGGCCGTCGAGGTCGCCCAGCAATATGGCGCGGCGACCGTCGCCATCACCGCCCCGGATTCCGCACTGGCCAAGGTCGCCGACACGGTCATCCTGTTGCAGTCTTTCGAGGACGGCAACATCTACAAGCCGACGTCGTCGCGCTACGCGCTGCTCGCCATCCTCGACATGATCGCCACCACGGTGGCGGAATCGCGCGGCCCGAAAGTGCTGGAGAACCTGCGCCGCATCAAGCAGAGTGTGAACACGCTGAAGGTCGACGATCCAAAGCTGCCGCTGGGCGATTGAAGAACCAGTGCCGAAGCTGCCAATCTCCCCCTTGTGGGGAAGATGTCCGGTAGGACAGAGGGGGGCGCTGTCCCGCCTGCGTCTCAAATTTCGGATGACCCGGAAAGCGCCTCAACGCTTTTCACCAGCTTAGCCGCATCGCCCAGTATCCGCACCGTCTTCAGCCGCGCAGTCCCCCCGGCAACCACCGAAACGGCCGACCCCGGCACACCGAGCGCCTTGGCCACCAGCCGCTCCAGCGCCCCGTTGGCCGCGCCCTTCTCCGGCACCGCACGCACGCGGGCCTTGAGGTGGCTGCGTCCGTCGGCGGTCGCTTCAACGCCGTCGATCCGGTCCAGCGCCGCCTTCGGCGTCAGCCGCACGTAAAGTTCGATGCCGTCATCGCGCGCACGGAACGGCGTGCTCATCAGGCCCAGTTCAAGCGACCCACGACCAGACAGTGGTGATCAAAAACTGCCGGATGAAGAAAATGATCAGGAGAAGAATGATCGGCGAGACGTCGATGCCGCCGAGATCGGGCATGAAACGGCGAATTGGCCTGAGCGCCGGCTCGGTCAGCCGGTAGAGCATGTTGGCAATGGTGTCGACGAACTGATTGCGCGAGTTGACGACATTGAAGGCATAAAGCCAGGAAAAGATCGCCGAGGCGATGATGATCCACCAGTAGATATCAAGCGCCATGACGATGGTTTGAATAAGGGCGATCATGCCGGTCTCCGAATTGTCGCCGACATGTAGCCATTGCACGCGGAACCGGCAAGGCCCGCCGGCCACGGGCCATCGATGCCAGGCAGCCGTTTCGCCTTGACATCAAACCGCCGCGACCGATACAAGCCCATCCGCTGGAACGGGGCTGTAGCTCAGCTGGGAGAGCGCATCGTTCGCAATGATGAGGTCAGGGGTTCGATCCCCCTCAGCTCCACCAGCCAGCTTCTGCAAGCCGCCGCCGTGACCCTTGCCCGCCGCCCCGAACCCAGAGCATCCCAACAGCCGCTGCATCTAGGTCGGCCCTGAAACTAGCTTTTGTTTTCTACCGCACGAGGTTCGGTCGCTGGCAGCGCCATCCCTCCAGCCCCGACTTTCGGTCGAAACTCTTCGGCGGCAAGAGGTCCTGAATAGTGATCTCGCCGGACCGAATGGCGGAGGTTGCCGCGGCCCTGAAGGTCCGAACAGAACCGTCATGAATTTTCGCTGAACGGACCCTTCAGCCTCCGTTCCGGGCCACTCTCCTACAAGGGGCCGTTCAACCCGCGGTCCCTGCCGCATCGAAGGAGAAGTCCATGACCCACACGTCAATCATCGCCGCAGCCTTTGCCGCCGCGGTCGGCTTCACCGCTGTCGCGCCCGCCATGGCCAACGACGTCAACATCGATCAATATGGCTGGCGCAATTCCGCCGGCGGCGCCCAGCACGGCTACCGTAACCGCATACACGTCTACCAGGATGGCCGCTTCAACTCCGCGATCGGCCAGCAATATGGTCATCGCAACCGGTCGGTGATCGGGCAGCAGGGCGTCGACAACTACGGCGCGACCTATCAGTACGGCAGCCGGAATGCCGCGGGCATTGCCCAGTTCGGCTCGAACCATACTGCGATCCTGACACAGGACGGCAACGGCAACATCGCCGCCGGCGTCCAGGTCGGACACGGATGCAATGCCGACGTCAGCCAGGGCGGCAGCGGCAACGTCGCCGCCTTCGTCCAGGACTGCCCCTGAACCGGAGCAAGCAAGAAGATAAAGCGGCCGGCAACGGTGTTGCCGGCCACCATTCCCAATTGTGAGGAGATGACCCATGACCAGACGGGACAAGCAAACAGCAGTGCTGTCGGCCGCGCTGCTGGCTGTGATCGCCGGCGGCGCAGCCGGCGCGACGGCCGGCAAGGATGGCTCGATCTCCGGGCCGCTGCGATGCGAGATTCGAGATACGATTGAAGGAGACGCCATCCTGCTGGAGCCCCTAGTTTACGCTGACAAGAGCATCAGCGGCACTTACGTGGTCAGCGTCTCCGGAGGCGGCGCGTCCGGTTCCGCCAACATTCGGCAGGCCGGCGCCTTCGAAGCCCATCCGGGCAATCCCTCGTCACTCGGCCGGATGAGTGTCGGGGCGAGTGGCGCCGCCTACGACGTCAAGCTGAAAGTGACCGCGGGCGGCACGAGCGTCAGCTGCGTCAAGCAGGTGCCCGGCGCGACCTGAGCGCCGGCTCTCTCGGTCCGCCGATCGAAAGGAGGGCTCCGGGCAACCGGAGCCCTTCGCCGTTTCCGCCAGGGCATGAGCAGTTCCTGGAAAGTGAGCGGCGGTTCTTCATCCGAAATTGCGTGAGAACGGAGACTTGGAGCGTCGGCGGTTTTGTCGAAGGCCGGAACCGCTCCGGCTCTTGAACGGCTCCTGAACGCATCCTTGCGCCAGGGTTCAGCTTTGCCGTGCGACTGTTCCTCATCAACGGTCGAACCCGCAAGGAGACGTCAAATGAACCGCCGGATCACAAAGCTCGTCAACGCCGCCGCGCTCGCCGCGGCCATCGGCCTGCCCCTGGTTGCCGCTCCGGCAGAGGCGGGCGGTTCGATCGGGTTCTACTACTCGCCCCGGACGGCCCGCGATGCGCGGGCGCTGGATCTCGGCCTGCGCGCCTATTCGGTCTACAACGGACTGCGCAGCGGCGCCCATATCAGCCAGCTCGGGCGGAACAACCGTGCCGGCATAGGTCAGGACGGGGCCGGCAATCTTGGCATCATTCGACAGGAAGGCAGCAGACACTCCGCCACCCTGCGGCAGGACGGCAACGACAATTCCTACGGCATTTTCCAGTTCGGCAGAAACACCGACGCCAGCGTCGCGCAGACCGGTGACGGCCAGAGCGGAGCGGCTCTGCTGTTCGGCTGGTAGGCGAGAACGCGCCGAGTTGCGGATGCGTGGACGACTGTCCGGCCACGCGGCCGCCGCCGATGGTCGTTACAGCCCGCGAACCCCCGCGGCGCGCCACTCAGCAATTTGGAGACGGCCTCAATCGTCCCAATCATCATCCCAATTGTCTTCATCCTGCGGCGGATAATTGGGAATGACCCGGATAATCGTCCGAGGACGCTGGTAGCGCCAGTCATACTCGTCCGGCCGCTGCGGCTCATAGGTGCGGTAGATTTGCCGGTAGTGGTGCTTGGGCTTCCAGTGATAGCGCTTCTTGTGCGGGCGCACGCAGTAGCCGTCCTCGGTCAGGTAGGCGCATGTCACATGCGCCTCTTGAACCAGGCTGTCCCTGTCCGGCACCGCGATCATCGGCGCAGCCTGCACCGCAGCCATCGGTGCCAGCATGGCGCCAGCAAGGGCAAGAACAGACAATTTCATCGACCTCTCCTTTGTCTCCGGGTTAGGGCCGGAAAAGCCTCCGGATTGGGGACGATTTGGGGCGGCGGGCGATCACTTTTGTTTCTCGCAGCACATATGAGCGTTAGATCATGTTGCCACTGGCACCCTGTGTCCTGGGCGCCGGACCGATCGAAGTCACTCGCACGCGGATATTTCCAGGTCACGAATTGGAAACGAGAAGCCGTCTTCCGTGTCATTCCCACGAAACAGGCGGGATGCATTTGTCGACGTCCCGCCGCCGACATGTCCGCCATCTCAATGGAGGAAGTGCCAATGTCAGTGGTCGCAATCCTGCTCCATCTCAGCCGCGCCATCATCCATGCGCACAACAATGCCAAGGTGAGAAACCTGATGGATGCCCCGCCGCCCGAAATCCGCAGAGACATGGGCCGGCAGGTTTCGCCCGGCGCCTCCGAAAAGGAGCCCGGCGCCATTCATCCCGGTGGACGCTGACAAGAGCTGAATCTTGAGTCGCCCGACCACCATGGACGCGCAGCGTGACCGACCTGATCCCGCTCACCTGGAGACGGCCGTCGCTTTGCGACTACGCTGGCGCGCATAAGTCACGCACGCATCCACCGTGCTGACGCAGAGCGCATCGATGCTGTTCGGCAAATTGTTGTCGCCGGCATAGGTGACTTCCGCGACATGGCCGCCGACCATGCGGACCTGCGTGTTGCAATAGCCGCCGGGCGCGACGTTGACGGACCCTCCAACCGCGGGTATCGCGCCCACGGCCATCGTCGGCACCGCGATGCTGAGATTGCCGCGCTGCACGGTGCGCTGATAGGTGCAGATCTGGCCGGAAGGTCCCGCATCGGCCGTCGCGGTCGGAAAGCCGGCGCACATGCGAACATCGGCCTCGCTGAGACCGACCATCTCCTTGCGGGCGGCGGCCGTGGTGGCATCCTCTTTCGCGACCCGCGACGTATCGTCGGGAATGACGCAGGACGACAGGATGGAGATGCCTGCCGCAACAAAGGCAAGTTTTCGAATGCGCGAAGATGTCATGCCGTCGGTCGGAGTTGCGTGCCGCCCCAGCGCCTCTTGCCTACCTAGGCAAGAGGACAAGGGCGTCAAGCCGAGGAAGTCCGTGAATTCCGGTCGAAGGCGAGAACGCCTTCCGCTGCATGCGCTCACGCCACCCGGAAATAGCTCGTCATGCCGGTCTTCTGGTGCTCGATGATATGGCAGTGCAGCAGCCAGTCGCCCGGGTTGTCGGCGACGAAGCCGAGCTGAACTTTCTCGTCCGGCTGGATGAGATAGGTGTCGGAGATAGGCGGCTGTACCTGGCGCGTCGAGGAAGAAAGCACCTTGAAACTCATGCCGTGCAGGTGGATCGGGTGCGAATGCGGCGTGAGGTTTTCCATGTCGATGACATAGCTCTGGCCGAGTTTCAGTTCGGCAAGGGGCGCGGTCGGATCCGGCGTGTCACCCGGCCACGGGACCTTGTTGATCGCCCAAAAACTGTAGCCGAGCGAACCGCAGATGCCGTCGCCGGGCACGTTTTCGGCAGTGGCGCTCAGCGCCAGCGCGATGTGCTTGGCGCTGCCGGGGTCCGCTTCTGCCACCGGGTTGGCTTCGAGCGGCCGGAGATCGCGAAGATCGCGCTTGAGCGATTTGCCGACGGCGCGCAGCGTCGCCAGGACTTTCGGCTTGGTGCCACGGACGTCGCGCAGGCTGACGATGGCACCTTCTTCGTCGGGCATGCGGATGGCAAGCTCCAGCCGCTGACCGGGTCCGAGCTGCAAGGCGTCGGGCGCGAAGCGCTGCGGCACCGGGTTGCCGTCGAGCGCGATAACCGCCGCCGCCGCGCCGTCGACGCGGAAGGCGTAGATGCGAGTGACGTCGGTGATGGCGGCCCGCAGCCGCACCAGGCCGCCGGCTGGCGCGTCATATTGCGGCTGGTCGAGCCAGTTGGCGGTGCGCACCGTTCCATAAGTGCCGGTTTTCGCCGCATCGCGCGGCCGGAACTGCTCGATGAACTGGCCGTCGTCGCCGAGGCGCCAGTCGCGCAGATTGATCACCACTTCGGAATCGAAAGCCGGATCGTTCGGATTCTCCACCACGATGACGCCGGTCAGCCCGTGACCCATCTGCTCAAGCGTGTTGCAATGCGGGTGGTACCAGAACGTGCCGGCATCGGGCGGCGTGAAGGCGTAGTCGAAATGGTCGCCCTGATAGACATAGGGCTGCACCAGGAACGGCACGCCGTCCATCTTGTTCGGAACGCGGATGCCGTGCCAGTGGATCGTGGTCGGATCGTCGATGCCGTTGACCAGCCGCGCGGCGAACGGCTCGCCTTTGCGCATCCTGACGACCGGCGGCGGGCCGGCCTCGCCATAGGTGAGCACGTTCCTGGTCGGGCCGGCCTCCGCCAGCTTTGCCTCGATGCCGGCGGTTTTCAGGACAAGCGGCTCAGGCTTCGCCGCCGCCCAGCCGGCGAACTTGCCAGCGGCAGAGAGACCGATACCGGCCGCGCCGGCGGCCGCGGTTGCTGTCAGAAATTTACGCCGCGTGAATACCGTCATCTGGCTTTCCATTGGGCAGGGTTCTCGGAACCAATTCCAGGACCAAGCTGAACCGTTCAGCCGCCTATCACCATCCGCCTCCGAGGCCTAGTCCCGCAGGCTGAACGCGAACGGCGCCGTGCGGGTGACGCGGGCGCCGAGCTCAGCCGGCGGCACCGGCACCGACGCGCCCTGCAGCGCGCCGAGCGCCGCGCGGTCGAGATCGGCATCGCCTGACGACCGCGCCAGCCTGGCCGAGACTACCCGGCCCGAGGCATCTACGGTGAACGTCACGTTGGGGCTCCCTTCGGCCTTTCTCGAGCGCGCCGCGCTCGGATAGCGCGTGTGGCGCCTGATCCATGCCGCCAGGCTGGCATTCCACCGCGATGGGCTGACGCTGGATCGCGGCGCCGCGTCGGAGGATTGCGGCGCCGCAGCTTTCGTGCCGGCCTTGGCGTCGATGCTGGCCGTCGTCACCGCCTTGGGCGGCGCCGGCTTTTCCTTCTTCGGCCGCTGTTTCGGTTTTTCAACCGGCTTCTTCTCTGCCTTTGTCTTCGCCTCGACGGGTTTGCTTGCCTTGATTTCCGTCTCGACCGGCTTCGGCTGCGGCAGCGGAATGACCACGTCGGGCGCGATTGCTTCGACAGGGTCGGGAACGGCCTCTTCCAGCGGCGGCCGCTCGCTCAGCGCCGCCACGGTCGGCTCCGCCGGTTCGGCCTGTTCGGTCTTATCGCCGTCGACGGGCTGTTCGGTAACCGGTTCGGCTTCTTTCACGACCGGCTGCGGCGCCGGGTCGGTCGTCGGATTCACTTCGCTGACCGTCGGCGTCTCCTCGATTGCATCGGGCGGGTCCGGCGTGACCGCGTCGAGTGTCGCCACCTCTTCAGGCACGGCAGGTGCCATCACAAGCGGTGCCATTTCGACCGCCAGCGCCTGCGGCGGACCGCCGTCCGGCACCTCGGCGAAGCTGAGTTTCTGCACCGCATAGGCGACCGCGACATGCGCGGCGAAAATGACTGCGGCCGCGCTTGTCCATAGACCGGCTTCACGGAAGCCGAAACGTGGATGAGAGATCGCGGACATGGCGGCGGCCGTCATTGGCTCGTGCTCCCGGCCGTCGCCGGCGCGGCGCCTCCACTGGCGGCCGGAGCTCCGCCCGCCCGGGCCGCGCCCCCGATACCGGACGCCGTCTCCAGCCCGACCAGCGCGACCTTGAGGTAGTCGGCGGCGCGCAGCAGATTCATCACCTCCATCAGCTCGCCATAGCCGACATTTCTGTCGGCGCGCAGGAAGATGCGTGTCTGCTTGTCGCCCTTGGTCCTGGCGTCGAGCACCGCGGCAAAGATGGGGCGTGGCACGCTGTCATTGCCGATTGCCAGCGTGAGATCGCTTTTCAGCGTGAGAAAGAGCGGCGTCTCCGGACGCGGCGCCGGCGTGGCCGTCGACCCTGGCAGCTCGACATTGACGTCGACGGTCGCCAGCGGTGCGGCGACCATGAAGATGATCAGAAGCACCAGGATGACGTCGATGAACGGCGTGACGTTGATCTCGTGGCTTTCCTCGAGATCGTCGCCGGCCGTTTCACGAATCCGCGCCGCCATAGCCGCTCACTCCGCCGCCATCGCGGTTGCCGACGGCACCGTGCGGAAATCGAGGTCGCGGCTGACCAGCCGCTCGACGCCGGCGGACGCGTCGGCCAGGGTCTGCCTGTAGCCGGCTATGGACCTCGCGAAGACGTTGTAGATGACCACCGCCGGAATGGCCGCCACCAGGCCCATCGCCGTGGCGAGCAGCGCTTCGGCGATGCCGGGCGCCACCACCGCCAGATTGGTGGTCTGCGCCTGCGAGATGCCGATGAAGGCGTTCATGATGCCCCAGACGGTGCCGAACAGGCCGACGAAGGGTGCCGTCGAGCCGATGGTTGCCAGCAGGCCCGTGCCGCGCGACATGCGCCGGGACGCTGCCGCCTCGATGCGCGAGAGCCTGGAGGTGACGCGCTCCTTCAGGCCGTCCCCCGAGGCATGGTCGAGCGCGCCCGCCGAAAGCGCCCGCTCTTCCTCCGCCGCGCGCACCAGCAGCGCGCCCGGGCCGCCGCCA